>CAZGJO010000006.1:0-14517 GCA_964525685.1 uncultured Ectothiorhodospiraceae bacterium
GAAGACGACCGGATCTACGCCGCCGCCCGCAACGGCCGGGTCGTGGCGCGCGAGGCCGACAGCGGGAAACGGGTCTGGTCCCGCGATACGGGGGCCGGCATCACCGGCGCCCTCGGCCACGGCGAGGACAAACTCCTGCTCGGCACCGAACGCGGTCAGGTCATGGCTCTGGACCGCACCGACGGCAGCGTTCTCTGGCGCGCCCAGGTCTCCAGCGAAGTGCTGGCACCGCCGGCGGAGAATCGCGGGGTGGTCGCGGTCCACACCGGAGACGGCAAGCTCTTCGGCCTGGAGGCGGACAGCGGCGCCCAGCGCTGGATCTACGATCGCTCGGTGCCGGTGCTGACCCTGCGCGCCACCAGCCGGCCCCAAGCCGTGGACACCCACTTCGTGGACGGTTTCGCCAGTGGCCGCCTCATCGCGGCCGATGCCCGCACCGGCGAGCTGGCCTGGGAGTCGACCATCGCCGTTCCGCGCGGCCGCTCGGAGATCGAACGCATGGTCGACATCGCCAGCGCCCCGGTGATCCGGGATGACCACGCCTACGTCGCCGCCTTCCAGGGGCGGGTGGTCGCGCTGGAGCTGGCCACGGGGCAGGTGGGCTGGAATCGCGAGATCTCCTCCTTCAGCGGGCTCGACGTCAGTGACGACGCCGTCTACGTGGTCGACGAGCGGGACCGCCTCTGGGCACTGGATCGCGAGAGCGGCAGCACCCTGTGGCGCCAGGAGGCCCTGCGCGATCGGCGGCTCTCCGCCCCCACGGTCCACGGCGATCACCTGCTGCTGGCCGATGGTCAGGGCCATTTCTACGTCCTCCACCGCGAGGATGGCCGCGTGGTGGCGCGACACAGACTGCGCGCCGAACCGCCGGTGGACGGGACCGGTCTGAAACCGCGTCGCGACCGCCGGGTCCTCAACGCCCCACTGGTGGTGGACGATCGCGTGGTGGTCATCGACCGCGACGGCTATCTGCAGAGCCTGCGCCTGCGTCGGCGCGACTGAGAACCATGAAACCGATCCTCGCCCTGGTCGGGCGTCCCAACGTCGGCAAGTCGACCCTCTTCAACCGCCTGACCCGGACGCGGGATGCCCTGGTGGCCGATCAGCCCGGCCTGACCCGCGATCGCCAGTATGGCGAGGCGCGGGTCGAGGGGACGCCCGTGATCCTGGTGGATACCGGTGGCCTGGACGCCGACCCGGAGGGGGTGGAGATCGGCATGGAAGGGCAGGCGTGGGAGGCCGTGGACGAGGCCGACGCGGTGCTCTTCCTGGTGGACGCCCGCCAGGGCGTGACCTCGGGCGATCGGGTGATCGCCGACCGGCTGCGCCAGCACGGCAAACCGGTGATCCTGATGGTGAACAAGGCCGAGGGGCGGGGCGCCGAGGGGGTGTGGGAGTTCCATGAGCTCGGGCTCGGCGAGCCCCGCCCGGTCTCCGCGGCCCACGGCCAGGGCGTGGTGACGGCGGTCGGCGCGGGGCTCGCGGCGCTGCCGGAGCTCCCGGAGCCGTCGCCGGAGACGGATTCGGAGGAGGCCCCCATTCCGGTAGCGGTGGTGGGGCGGCCCAACGTCGGCAAGTCCACGCTGGTCAACCGTCTGCTGGGGGAGGAGCGGGTGCTGGTCTACGATGCCCCCGGCACCACCCGGGACAGTATCCACGTGCCGCTGGAGCGTGACGGCCGCGCCTTCACGCTCATCGACACCGCCGGTGTGCGACGCCGTTCGCGGGTCGACGAGGTGGTGGAGAAGTTCTCCATCGTCAAGACCCTGCAGGCGGTGGACGCCGCCCAGGTGGTGATCATGGTGCTCGACGCCCGCGAGGGGGTCACCGACCAGGACGCCCACCTCATCGGCCACATCCTCGAGGCGGGGCGCTCGCTGGTCATCGCGGTGAACAAGTGGGACCACCTGGACGAGGACCGCAAGGCCGATACCCGCCGTGACCTGGAACGGCGCCTGCCCTTCGCCGACTTCGTTCGCCAGCGTTTCATCTCCGCGCTCCACGGCACCGGGGTCGGCAAGCTCTTCGACGACGCCGTACGCGCCTGGGAGAGCGGCGGCCGTAGTGTGGCCACCGCCGACCTCACCCGGCTGCTGGAGGACGCGGTGGCCGCCCATCCCCCGCCGATGGTGCGCGGGCGGCGCATCAAGCTGCGCTACGCCCACCAGGGCGGCCACCACCCGCCGACCATCGTCATCCACGGCAACCAGGCGAAGTCGACGCCGGCGTCCTATCAGCGCTATCTGAGCAATGTCTTCCGCAAGCAGCTGAGACTCGAGGGGACGCCGCTGCGTCTGGCGTTCAAGACCAGCGACAACCCCTATGCCGGCAAGTCGGGGAAGAAGAAGCCGACCCCGCGCCAGGAGAACAAGCGCCGCCGACAGCGGCGCCACAGCAAGAAGCTCAGTCGGCGCTGAGCCCGTTTCGGACGGCCTCGGCCAGCAGCGGCGCCAGCGGGATGGCGTTGCTGTGGTGGGCGATGCTGTCGGTGCTGTGCAGGGTGGTGATGCCTGCGTTGTGCAGGGCCTCCTCGGCCCCCTCGGCGAACAGGGCGTGGGTCACCAGGGCGTGGACATCCACGGCACCGGCGGCGCGCGCCGCCTCCGCCGCCCGCGCCAGGGTCTGCCCGGAACTGGCGACATCGTCCAGCAGCACGGCGGTGCGACCGTCCAGACCGGCCTCGGGCAGCTCCACTACCACGTCGCGATCCCCGCGCCGCGTCTTCTTCCCCACCAGCCAGTCCAGACCCAGCGGCTCGGCGGCGGCGCGCGCCCACTGCTCCGACTCTTCGTCGGGGCCGACCACCACGGCATCGGGCAGCCGCGCGGCCAGATAGGCGCGCAGCGGCTCGGCGGCGGTCAGTGCCACCGCCCGCTCGGCCGGCACCGCCTGCTCCAGTCGATGGACCCGGTGGAGGTGGGGATCCACCGTGATGACCTCGTCGAAGAGCTCCGCCAGGAAGGGGCCGATGATCCGCTGGCTCACCGCCTCGCCCGGATGGAAGGCGGCGTCCTGGCGCATGTAGCAGAGGTAGGGGGCGACCAGGACCAACCGTTGCCAGCCCTCGTTCCGGGCCGTCCGTGCCAGCAGCAGCAGCTCCACCAGCTTGTCGTTGGGGCGGTCGAGACTGCGGCAGACCACCAGGGGCTCGCCGCTGTTTCCACTCGCCAGGGTCGGCAGGCGCACCTGGCTCTCGCCGTCGGGGAAGCGGTGGATGGCCACCTCGGCGGCCGCCATGTCCAGTTCGGCGGCCAGGGCTCGGCCGGCCTCGTGATAGTCGGGAAAGGTGAGCAGAGGCATCAGAGCTCCAGGTGCAGGCGGTTGATGTCGGCTTCGTCACCGATGGTGAAGACGCTGTGGTGGCGGCTGAACTCACGGGCGAAGTGGAAGTCGGCCTTGAACTCGGCGTGGATCCGGAACAGGGGGTCGCCGGCGTGGACGGTATCGCCCACCTTGTGGAACAGGTCGATGCCGGCGCCCTTGTCCAGCGGGGCGCCGGCCAGGTGGGCCAGGTGGGCGATCCGCTTGTTGTCGATGGCGGTGACCACACCGTCCCGTTCGGCACGGACCTCGTGGGTCAGCGGACCGGGGTGGTATTCCGTGGGTGGTGCGCCCTGGCCGGCCATGATCGCCTCCATCTTCGCCAGGGCACGGCCCGATTCCAGGATGTCGCGGGCGATGTGGTAGCCCTGACCGCCGCGCACGTCGGGGTCGAATTCGATGATCCGGCCGGCCAGGCGCAGGGACTTCTGCAGCAGGTCGTCGGGGGCGTCGGGATCGTTGGCCAGCACCTGCATCACGTCGCGCGCCTCCAGCACCGGCCCGATGCCGCGACCGATGGGCTGGGCGCCGTCGGTGACCACCACCTCCAGGTGGAGGCCGACGCGATCGCCGATGTACTCGAACAGCTTGCGCAGCTGCAGGGCCTCGCGCATGTGCGCGACCTTCGCCGTGGGCCCCACCGGGATGTCCACCAGCAGGTGGGTGGAGCCGGCGGCCAGCTTCTTCGACAGGATGGAGGCGATCATCTGGCCCACCGAGTCGATACCCAGTGGGCGTTCCACCGAGATGATGATGTCGTCCGCCGGGGCGAGGCGAGCGGTGCCGCCCCAGGCGAGGCAGGCGCGCTCGCGACGGACGACGCTGTGCATGGCGTCGGGGGTGAGCTCGACGTTGGCCATGACCTCCATGGTGTCGGCGGTGCCGGCGGGGGAGGTGATGGCGCGGCTGGAGGTCTTCGGCATCAGCATGCCGTGGGCGGCGACGATGGGGACCACCGCCATGGTGGTGCGGTTGCCCGGCAGGCCGCCGATGCAGTGCTTGTCCACCACCACCGGCTCGTGCCAGTCCAGACGGCTGCCGGAATCGGTCATGGCGCGGGTCAGGTGGAGGACCTCCTGGCGGTCGAGGCCGCCGGGACCGGAGGAGACCAGGAAGGCGGCGATCTCCATCTTCGACAGCCGGCTCTCGGTGATGTCGTCGATGATCTGGCGGTAGTCGGGCTCCTCCAGCCGGTCCCCGGCGATCTTGCGGCGGATGGCGTCCATGGCCCGGGGCGGCTCGGCCTGGGCGATGGTCACCGGCTCACCGGGGTCGAGACCGAGCTGTTCGAAGGCCTGCTCCGAGAGCCCGACCTCGTCGACCCCGACGATGGAGTCGTCATCCACCACGTTGAGGACGGCGAAGACGCACAGGCCGTTGGTGCGGATCTCGACCTTGTTCAGGGCCTGGAAACCCTCGGCGCTGTAGATGTCGCAGCCGCGGTTGAGGTAGGCGACGTTTTCCAGGTAGGTGTCGATGGCGACGCGGCGGACCTTGAGCGGTTCGTTGCGGTCGGTGTTCTCGCTGCCGTTGCTGGTTGCGGCCATGGAGGCTCCTGATAGGCGCTAGTAGGTCAGGGTGACCGTTTCGGGTTCGATGATCTCGGTGATGAAGGTGGCACCGCCCGCAACGCCGTCGAGTTCCGGGATGCTGTTGTCGTCGGTGACGCCGTGCTCGCCCAGGGCGCCGCCGCAGGCATAGAAGCGCACCCCCGCCTCGTGGGCGTCCTGCATGAAGGAATAGACCGACTTCTCCTTGTCCTTGCCCGGGTGGATGGCCTCGGCCACACCCTGGCGGAGCAGCGCCACGTTGCGCGCGGCAAAGTAGATGGAGACCTCGAGATCCATGCTGGCGGCGACGATGGCCTGGAAGAAGGGGGCCCCGAGGCTGGCGGGGCGGTCCGGGTCGGTGTTCAGCAGCATGATGGCGATCTTCGACTTCTCTTCCACGGCGGGGCTCCTCGATTATGGTCCGGGAGGGCAACCTTAATCCGGAGGGGTGGCGGGTTACAAGCCGGAGCGGACACCGGGGTCCGGGGGGAGGTTGGCGGCGATGCCTTCGCGGCGCAGCCAGGCGCGGTGGTCGTCACGCCCCTCGTCGAGCAGCTGCTGGAGGTATTCCAGGTTGCGCTGGATGGTGTAGTCGAAGGGGTCGTGGTCCAGGTTCCAGCAGACCCGGGCGAAGGTCGCCAGCAGGCGGCTGTAGCGACCGAGATCGTGGTCCAGCCGGTGGCGGACCAGCTTGCGGTAGAAGGCGGGGGTCTTTTCCAGCAGTTCGAACTCGGAACCGTACCCGGGTATCCCCGCCTCGCGGAACTCCAGGTAGAGCAGCAGCAGTTTCTCCAGGTAGGCGCGATCGGCCATCTGCCCCACCAGATCGGCCGTGCCGAGCAGCTGGCCCAGGGTGCGGACCTCCAGGTTGCGGAACGGGATGTCGCCGACCCGGGTGCTCAGCGCGGTGCACTGGATCATGTGGCGGACATCGGCCCGATCGGTGGGGTCGAAGCCGGCCTCCGCCATGTACGTCTCCGCGAAGGTGATGCTGCGTTCCTCATGACCGACGGTGAAGCGCGCACCGGTCCCGAACTCCTCCTCCGCGCGCCGGATGAGGCCGACATCGTGGAACAGCGCACCGGCCATGACCAGCAGCTGGCCGTGGGGGGAGATCGTCATGCCCTCGTGATGGGCCCCCTGGAGCAGCGCCGAGGTGCACAGGAAGACCGTGCTGGTGTGTTCCAGATCGTGGTACCAGGCGTCGCTGGCGTGGTAGCCGGGGTAGTGGCCCTGGAACAGCCGGATCACATCGCGGTAGATGGCGTGCAGGGTGTCCGCGCGGAAGGCCGGATCCAGTGCCGCCAGCTGCTCGATGGCCTGGCGCGCCACGGCCTCGTTGTCCCGCGGCTGGATGAGATCGTGTAGGTGGGCAGTGGGCATGACGTCCTGAATATTCCCCGAATGCATGGTTATGCGATAATAGCGGACGAACCGGTGTCGGGTTGAGTAACCAGTGTAAAAATTGTGAAACGGAAGTGTGAAATGCCGAGGGTGTCACAAAATCGCGGCATCAGGGACAGGCGCTTCGGAAGGTGATCCGTTGAATAGCTTCGATTCGAAAAGGGATTGAGAGGACTTGTCATCAACCCTGCTACAGGTAGAATTTACGGGCGAACGAAATCAAAGGGGAATACGACAGTGGGCAATCAACTCGATGCAATCAATCTGGAGGCCTTTTCCGAGGCCGATCTGAATGAGCTGGAAAAGCGTCTGACCAAGGAGCGCAAGCGGCGCGAAAAGGACAAGTACAAGGAGGCGCAGAAGGAACTTCGCCAGGTCGCCGAGAAATACGGCCTGACGCCCGAGGAGGTCCTGACGGGGGCCAGCGGTCCGCGCAAGGGCGCCCGCAACAAGATCCCGCCGAAGTATCGCCACCCCGAGGATCAATCGAAGACCTGGACCGGCCGCGGGCGTGTTCCGAAATGGGTTCAGGAGTGGGAGAACAACGGCGGAAATCGCGACGACCTGCTCATCGAAAAGAAGTCGTAAGGGCGCCGTTGCCACCTTCGAAAAAGGGCCGCCGTTGGGCGGCCCTTTTTTGTGTCGGGGGCAGGACATTCGCCCTGGAAGGACATCACCTCGAGAGGCGTTCGAGCAGTTTCCCCACCGCCATGAAACCGAATGGGGCGGTGATGAAAACCGCCGCGCCATAACCCATGTGGCAGTCCAGGTGGAGTCCATGCACCCCCGGTTTCTCCGGTCCGGTGGAGCCGTCGGCGCGGGGATAGACCGGCTGTTCCGTGGAGAAGACGCATTCGACACCGAAACGACGACGCGGGTTGCGACTGAACCCGTAGACATCGCGCAGGCGTCGGCGGACCTTGCTGGCCAGCGGATCGTGGTGGGTGCGCGACAGGTCGGCGACGGTGATGGCGGCGGGATCGCGCAGCCCGCCGGCGCCGCCGGTGGCGACGATCGGCAGGCGGCGGCGTCGGCAGCCATGGATGAGCGCCGCCTTGTGGCGGATGCCGTCGATGGCATCGATGACGCCGTCCAGGGGCGTCTCCGGGGCCAGCAGGGTGGCCAGGTTGTCCTCGGTCAGGTAGGCGTCGACGGTGTGGATGCGGCACTCCGGGTTGATGTCCCGGAGGCGCCGCGCCAGCACGGTGTGCTTCCCCTCGCCCAGGGTGGAAGAGAGGGCCGGGAGCTGGCGGTTGATGTTGCTGGTGGCGACGGTGTCGCCATCGATCAGGGTCAGCCGGCCGACACCGCTGCGCGCCAGTGCCTCGGCCGCCCAGGAGCCGACGCCGCCGAGCCCGACCACGGCCACGTGGAGTCCCGCCAGGCGGGTCAGGGCGTCGCGGCCATAGAGGCGAGCGAGGCCGTCGAAGCGGGCGACGTACTCTTCGCTGAGGGGCGTCATGGCGTCTCCGGAAACGGACAGGACAGGGCCGTATTGGACCATGAACCGGCCCGATTCCCAACACGCCCGCATTTGCCTTGATCGCCCGCTGGTCGTACCATTTCCGGTTCTTCGTTCCCGGTACACAACAGAGATCCACACCATGCGCACCCACTACTGCGGCGACGTCCGCGCCTCGGACATCGACAGCGAAGTCAGCCTCTACGGCTGGGTCCACCGGCGCCGCGACCACGGCGGCATCATCTTCGTCGACCTGCGGGATCGTGAGGGCCAGGTCCAGGTGGTCTTCGACCCGGACGAGACCCCCGAGGTCTTCGCCCTGGCCGAGGAGGTGCGCAACGAGTACGTGCTGCATGTCCACGGTCGGGTGCGCCACCGGCCCGAGGGGACCGAGAACCCGAACATGCCCACCGGCGAGGTGGAGGTGGTCGGCCGGGAGATGACGGTGCTCAACCGCGCCGAGACCCCGCCGTTCATGCTCGATGTCGAGGACGACGAGGTCTCCGAGGAGCTGCGCCTGCGCCATCGCTACGTGGACCTGCGCCGTCCGGACATGGCCGAGCGCATCAAGCTGCGCTCGCGGGTGACCCGTGCCCTGCGCAACTACCTCGACGACCAGGGTTTCCTGGACATCGAGACGCCGATGCTGACGCGGGCCACCCCCGAGGGCGCGCGGGACTACCTGGTGCCGAGCCGCACCCACCGCAACCAGTTCTTCGCCCTGCCGCAGTCGCCGCAGCTGTTCAAGCAGCTGCTGATGGTCGGCGGCATGGACCGCTACTATCAGATCACCCGCTGCTTCCGCGACGAGGACCTGCGCGCCGACCGCCAGCCGGAGTTCACCCAGCTCGACATCGAGACCGCCTTCCTCGACGAGGAGGCGATCATGGGGCTGATGGAGGCGATGCTGCGCCAGCTCTTCCGGGAGGTGCTCGAGGTCGAGCTGCCGGAGCCGTTCCCGCGCATGTCCTATGCCGAGGCGATGCGCCGCTTCGGCTCCGACCGGCCCGACCTGCGCATCGATCTGGAGCTGGTCGACGTCGCCGATCTGGTCGCCGACGCCGACTTCAAGGTCTTCTCAGCGCCGGCCATCGACCCGGCCGGCCGGGTCGCCGCGCTGCGGGTGCCGGGCGGCGGCGAGCTGACGCGCAAGGCCATCGACGACTACACCGAATTCGTCGGCATCTACGGCGCCAAGGGGCTGGCCTACGTCAAGGTCAACGACCCGGCGGCCGGTCGCGACGGCCTGCAGTCGCCGATCCTGAAGTTCCTGCCCGACGCGGCGATCGACGGCATCCTCGAGCGCACCGGCGCCGAGGCCGGTGATCTCATCTTCTTCGGCGCCGACAAGGCGAAGATCGTCAACGAGGCGCTGGGCGCCCTGCGCGAGCGCCTCGGCCACGACCTCGGTCGGGTGGTCGAGGGCTGGCGGCCGGTCTGGGTGGTCGACTTCCCGATGTTCGAGTGGGACGAGTCGGACCACCGCTGGTACGCCCTGCACCACCCCTTCACCGCGCCGCGCGACGAGGATGTCGAGCGGCTGGCCAGCGCCCCCGGCGAGTGCCTGTCGCGGGCCTACGATGTGGTCCTCAACGGCAGCGAGATCGGTGGCGGCTCCCTGCGTATCCATCAGGAGGAGACCCAGCGCCGGGTGCTGGCCGCGCTGGGCATCGGCAAGGAGGAGGCCGAGGACAAGTTCGGCTTCCTGCTCGACGCCCTGCGCTACGGCGCGCCGCCCCACGGCGGCATCGCCTTCGGCCTCGACCGGCTGGTGATGCTGATGGCCGAGGCCCGCTCCATCCGCGAGGTCATGGCCTTCCCCAAGACCCAGAGCGCCAACTGTCTGCTGACCCGGGCGCCGTCGCCGGCGGGCGATGCTCAGCTGCGCGAGCTCGGCATCCGCCTGCGCCGGCCACCCCAGGAAGAGGGGGCGTCCACCCCCTCCGAATAGCCCCGGCGATTCTGGTAAGATGGCCCGTATCCAGAGGCAACCAGCAGATACGGGACCATGGCGGGACACAGCAAGTGGGCCAACATCAAGCACCGCAAGGCGGCGCAGGACGCCAAGCGCGGCAAGCTGTTCACCAAGCTCATCCGCGAGATCACCGTCGCCGCCCGTCTGGGCGGCCCGGAGACCGAAGACAATCCGCGTCTGCGCGCCGCCGTCGACAAGGCCCTGGGCTCCAACATGCCCAAGGACACCATCGAGCGGGCCATCAAGCGCGGAGCCGGCGAGGATGACGGCACCCAGTACGAGACCCTGCGCTACGAGGGCTACGCCCCCGGCGGCGTGGCCATCATGGTCGACTGCCTCACCGACAACCGCAATCGCACCGTCTCCGAGGTTCGCCACGCCTTCAGCAAGCACGGCGGCAACCTCGGAACCGATGGTTCGGTGGCCTACCTGTTCAGCCATCAGGGGGTGATCAGCTTCGCTCCGGGCACCGACGAGGAGAGCCTCATGGAGGTGGCGCTGGAGGCCGGTGCCGAGGACATCGTCACCGAGGACGACGGCTCGGTGGAGGTGCTGACCACGCCGGAGGCCTTCTACGCCGTACGCGACGCCCTCCGGGACGCCGGCCATGAGCCGGAGCAGGCCGAGGTCACCCAGCGGCCGGCCACCACCGTGACCCTGAGCGGCGACGACGCCGAGAAGGCGCTGAAACTGATGGACATGCTCGAGGACCTCGACGATGTCCAGAACGTCTACACCAATGCCGACTTCGACGAAGAGAGCCTGAGCCGGGCGGCCTCGTGAGATGATCCGCGTCCTCGGCATCGACCCCGGCTCCCGGGCCACCGGCTACGGCATCATCGACATCGCCGGGGTCGAGGGGGTCTATGTCGACAGCGGCGTGATCCGGGTCGGCGACGGGCCCATGCCGGAGCGGCTGTATGCCATCCACTCCGCTCTCGGCACGATCATCGAGCAGTACCGGCCGACGGTGGCCGCGGTGGAGAGTGTCTTCATGCGCAACAACGCCAGTTCCGCGCTGAAGCTCGGTCAGGCTCGGGGGGTGGCGCTGTGCGCGGCGGCCGCCGCCGGTCTGCCGGTCAGCGAATACGCGCCCGCCGCCATCAAGCAGGCCATCGTTGGCCGCGGGCGGGCCGAGAAGGCGCAGGTCCAGCACATGGTCACGGCGCTGCTGAAGCTCCCCCGGCAGCCGGCGGAGGACGCCGCCGACGCCCTGGCGGCGGCGCTCTGCCACTGCCGCACCGGCACGACCCTGGATCGCATCGGCACGGCCCTGGAGGCGCGGCCATGATCGGGCGGCTGCGCGGGACCCTGGCCAGCAAGCGGCCGCCATGGTTGCTGGTGGACGTCGGCGGCGTCGGCTACGACGTCGAGGCGCCCATGAGCACCTTCTACGACCTCCCGGCGGAGGGCGAGACGGTGACCCTGCTGATCCACATGGTGGTGCGCGAGGACGCCCAGCTGCTCTATGGCTTTGCCCGTGAGGGCGAGCGCAGCCTCTTCCGCGCCCTGCTGAAGGTCAACGGCGTCGGTGCGCGGCTGGCGCTGGCGGTGCTCTCCGGTATGAGCCTGGAGGAGTTCGCCCGCTGCGTGCGCGACAACGATGTCGCGGCCCTGACCCGGCTCCCCGGTGTCGGCCGCAAGACCGGCGAGCGCCTGATCGTCGAGATGCGCGACCGGCTGGAGGCCGACGCCACCGAACTGCCCATGGAGATGAGTGCCGCCGCCACGCCGGCCGCCGCTCCGGCCACGGGTGCCCACGGCGAGGCGGTGAGCGCGCTGGTGGGGCTCGGGTACAAGCCGCCGGAGGCGAGCCGCCTGGTCACCGCCGTGGACGATGGCGAAAGCGACAGTGAGGCGCTGATCCGGGCAGCGCTGAAGGGGGCCCTGAAGGGATAGCACCATGATCGAGTCCGACCGACTCGTAACCGCCGTGGGTACCGGCGACGACGACGCCATCGACCGGGCCATGCGCCCCCGGCTGCTGGAGGACTATACCGGCCAGGAGGCGGTGCGCGAGCAGATGGGGATCTTCATCCCCGCCGCGCGCGGGCGCGGGGAGGCGCTGGACCACACCCTGATCTTCGGGCCGCCGGGACTAGGCAAGACCACCCTGGCCCACATCATCGCCAACGAGATGGGCGTGACGCTGCGTCAGACCTCCGGGCCGGTGCTGGAAAAGCCCGGCGACCTGGCGGCGCTGCTGACCAATCTCGAGCCCAACGACGTCCTCTTCATCGACGAGATCCATCGGCTGTCGTCGGTGGTCGAGGAGGTGCTCTATCCAGCCATGGAGGACTACCAGCTCGACATCATGGTTGGCGAGGGGCCGGCGGCGCGCTCCATCAAGCTCGACCTGCCGCCCTTCACCCTGGTGGGGGCGACCACCCGGGCGGGGCTGCTGACGTCGCCGCTGCGGGATCGCTTCGGCATTGTCCAGCGGCTGGAGTTCTACAGCGTTGCCGACCTGGCCGACATCGTCACCCGTGCCGCGCGGATCCTGGAGGTTGCCGCCGACGCCGACGGCGCCCACGAGATCGCCCGCCGCTCCCGGGGCACGCCGCGCATCGCCAACCGCCTGCTGCGCCGGGTGCGCGACTTCGCCGAGGTGCGCGCCGACGGCCACATCTCCGGCGAGGTGGCCGGGCGCGCCCTGGACCTGCTGGACGTGGACAGCGAGGGCTTCGACATCATGGACCGCAAGCTGCTCACCGCCCTCATCGAGCGCTTCGACGGCGGTCCGGTGGGCATCGACAGCCTGGCCGCCGCGGTGGGCGAGGAGCGCGATACCCTGGAGGATGTGGTGGAGCCTTACCTCATCCAGCAGGGCTTCATGCAGCGCACGCCCCGGGGGCGCCTCGCCTCCCGGCGCGCCTACGACCACTTCGGGTACGTGCGCGGCGAGGGGGGCGAGCCGGATCTGTTCGGCTGATCCACGAACGCGTCACGGTTTCGGGCTTGCGCGGCGCCGGGGGCTTCCATAGAGTGCGGGGCAATCATCGGTCGAGACAGTGGCGTGAGTGAATTTTCCTGGCCCGTGCGGGTCTACTATGAAGATACCGACGCGGGCGGCGTGGTCTACCACGCCAACTACCTGCGATTCATGGAACGGGCCCGGACCGAGTGGTTGCGCGCGCTGGGTTTCGACCAGCGGCGGCTGGCCGAGGAGCAGGGGGTGGTCTTCGCCGTGCGGCGGGCCACCACCGAGTTCATCGCCCCCGCCGTACTGGATGACGAACTGGTGGTGCGGACGGTGATCGGGCGCCGGGCACGGGTGAGCATGACCTTCGAACAGCGGATCATCCGACAGGGCGACGGCACGGCCCTCTGCAGCGCCGAGCTTCAGGTGGCGAGTCTGGACGCCGGGACGTTCCGGCCGAGCCCGGTGCCGGCGGCCATTATCGAGGCCATGGAGGGATACGATGAACGGTGACATGAGCATCGGCTACCTGGTCTCCCAGGCCGGGCCGGTGGTGCAGCTGGTGATGCTGATCCTGCTGGCGGCGTCGGTCTTCTCCTGGATGCTGATCTTCCAGCACTGGTTCCTGTTCCGGCGGGCCCGGGACGAGGCCGAGGATTTCGAGGGGCTGTTCTGGTCGGGGCGCGAGCTGGCGGAGATCCACCGCGATGTGCGCGAGGCCGGCGATCCGCGCGGCGAGGCGGCGATCTTCGAGGCGGGCTACCGGGAGTTCACCCGGGTCAGCCGGAGCGAGTCGCTGCTGGAGACGGTCCAGCGCGCCATGCGGGTGGTCCTCAACCGCGAGGTGGACACCTTGGAGCGCCGCCTGGGCTGGCTGGCCACCATCGGCTCGGTGAGCCCCTACGTCGGGCTGTTCGGCACCGTGTGGGGGATCATGAACAGCTTCACCGCCCTGGGCAACGTCCAGCAGGCGACCCTGGCGCTGGTGGCACCGGGCATCGCCGAGGCGTTGCTGGCCACGGCCATGGGGCTGTTCGCGGCGATCCCGGCGGTGATCGCCTACAACCGTTTCGCCCAGCAGGCGGAGCGCATGGCCGAGCGCTACGACAACTTCGTGGAAGAATTCAGCACACTTCTGCTGCGGCACGCGGGGCGCTGAGAGATGGCGGGACGGACCCGGCAGAAACGTCGCCCCATCTCGGAGATCAACGTCGTACCGTACATCGATGTGATGCTGGTGCTGCTGATCATCTTCATGATCACCGCACCGATGCTGGCCCAGGGGATCCAGGTGGATCTGCCGCAGCAGGTGGCCGAGCCCATCGACGAATCGGATCGCGAACCGCTGATCGTCAGCGTCGACCGCGACGGCAACCTCTATCTGGACGATGACGAAGAGTCGATGCCGCGCGAGGAGCTTGAGGCGGTGGTGCGCGAGCGATTGCGGGAGGAAGACGCGCCGACCGTGCTGGTGCGCGGTGACCGCGCGACCGATTACGGCGCCGTGGTGGACGCCATGAGCCTCCTCCAGCAGGCCGGCGCTCCATCCGTGGGGCTGGTGACGCGGGAACCGGGGGATGATGAACAGGGGTAAGGCGGGTCGCGGTGGTCTCATCGCCTCCCTGGTCCTGCATGCGGGGCTGATCGCGCTGCTGCTCTTCAACATCCCGTGGCCCGAGCGCGAACCGGAGGTGCCGGCGCGCGAGGTGATCCAGGCAGAGGTGGTGGAGACCGACCCCATCGCCGAGCGGCGCCGGGCCGAGGAACAGGCCCGGCGCGAGGCCGAGGAACAGGCGCGCCGTGAGGCGGAGGAGCAGGCCCGGCGTGAGGCGGAAGAGCAGGCGCGACGCGAGGCCGAGGAGCAGGCCCGCCGCGAGGCCGAGGA
>CAZGJO010000006.1:14617-25862 GCA_964525685.1 uncultured Ectothiorhodospiraceae bacterium
CGGAAGAGCAGGCGCGACGCGAGGCCGAGGAGCAGGCCCGCCGCGAGGCCGAGGAACGGGCTCGGCGCGAAGCCGAGGAGCAGGCCCGCCGTGAGGCCGAGGAGCGGGCCCGCCGCGAGGCCGAGGAGCGGGCCCGCCGTGAGGCGGAAGAGCGGGCCCGCCGCGAGGCCGAGGAGCGGGCCCGCCGCGAGGCCGAGGAGCGGGCGCGGCGCGAGGCCGAAGAGCAGGCCCGCCGCGAGGCCGAGGAGCAGGCCCGGCGCGAGGCCGAAGAAGCGCTGCGTCGCGAGATGGAAGCCGAGGCCGAACGGCTCGCCGAGGAGGCGGAGCGGGAGGCACGGCAGCAGGCGGAACGAGACGCCCGGGTACGGGATCGCTACGTTGCGCGGATCCGGAGCCGGGTCCAGCGCAACTGGCGCATCCCGTCCATCGACAAGGTGGATCCCCGGGCCGCGGTGCGGGTGCGGCTGAGCCCGGAGGGGCGTGTGCTCTCCGTGGAAGTGGCCGAGTCCTCCGGTGATGAACAGTTCGATCAGTCACTGGAGCGGGCGGTCCTGCGGGCCTCGCCGTTACCGGTTCCGGAAGAGAGGGACTTGTTCGACACCTACTTCCGGGAGTTCAATATCGTCTTTCAACCCGACACGGGATGACCATGCGCAAGTCGTTACTCCTCATCGCCGCCCTGTTTCTCTGGCCGCTCCCGGGCCTCGCCTCGACGTTGACCATCGAGATCAGCGAGGGGGTGACCGGGGCCCATCCCGTGGCCGTGGTGCCGTTCGAACGGGTCGATGACATCGAACTGGATGGCAGCGGGCCCGACGAGGTCCTGGCCACCAACCTCACCCGTAGCGGACGTTTCTCTCTCCTGGAGAGCGACGACATGCCGGAACACCCCCATAGCGGCAGCGAGATCGACTTCGATCGCTGGCGCGATGTCGGCATGGATCACGTGGTGGTCGGCCGCCTGGCCGATGCCGGCAACGGGGTGCGGGTGCGTTTCCAGGTCTACGACCCGTACCAGGAGGAACAGGTCATCGGCTACAGCTTCCGGGTGCCGCGCAACCAGTTGCGCCGGCTCGGGCACCGGATCGCCGACCTGGTCTACGAGGCGATCCTCGGTCGACCCGGCGCCTTCAGCACCAGCCTGGCCTATGTGCGCACCGAGGACGAGGATGGCGACGAACCGCGCCACGTGCTCGCGGTGGCGGACGCCGATGGCCACAGCGAGCAGATCATCCTCGACTCCAGCGAGCCGCTGATGTCGCCGGCCTGGGACCCGGACGGCAAGCGGCTGGCCTATGTCTCCTTCGAGCGCGGCCGGCCGCAGATCTTCCTGCAGACCATCGCCACGGGCTGGCGGGAGCGGCTCAGCGAGGATCGCGAATCCAGCAGCGCACCGGCCTTCTCTCCCGACGGTGAGCGGCTGGCCTACGTCTCCACCCGGGACGGCGAACGCGATATCTACATCATGGATCTGGAGCGCGACGGCGAACCGATCCGGGTAACCTCCCACTATGCCATCGATACCGAGCCGGCGTGGCTGCCCGACGGTCGCGGTCTGATCTTTACCTCGGATCGCAGCGGCCGGCCCCAGCTCTACCGGATCGAGCTCGACCCGCGGGGGCGTCCGGAAGGGTCGCCGCGCCGGATCACCTTCGAGGGGGGGTACAATGCCAGCCCCAGCGTCTCCCAGGACGGTCGCCACGTGGCCATGGTCCAGGGGGACCGGGGGGCGTTCCGCATTGCCGTCCTGGACATGGAGCGCGGTGCCACGGAGACCATCGCCGATGTACGCCGGGGTGAATCGCCGAGCTATGCGCCCAACGGCGACATGCTCATCTACGCCACCGAGGAAAACGGCCGCGGTGTCCTGGAGTCGGTCTCCAGCGAGGGCCGGGCTCGCCAGCGCCTCGGCCTTGATGTCGGCAACGTCCGCGAGCCGGCCTGGTCCCCCTTTGACGCCCTGAGTCAATGAAACCGAGAGTACGGAACATGGAACGCACAATGATCTCCCCCACGACCGCCTTCGGGCTCCTGCTGGCCGCCGTGATGCTGCTGGCCGCCTGTGCCACGCCGGAAGACCAGCGGCGCCCCGATCGCGCCCCCGAACCCGACGTCGCGGAAGAGCCCGAGGCCGAGCCGGCCGAGGAAGAGGACCGCGTGCGTACCCGCGGTGTGGCCGAGCGCTACGGCTTCGACGGCCAGACCTTCGAGGAGGCGCTGGAGGACGAGGAGAGCCTGGTGGGCACTCGCACCATCTACTTCGAGTTCGACAGCGACGACATCCGCGAGGAGTTCATGGAGGTCCTCGAGGCCCATGCCGCCTTCCTGGACGAGCACCCGGAGGCCGAGCTCGTCCTCGAGGGCCACACCGACGAGCGTGGCAGCCGCGAGTACAACCTCGGCCTCGGTGAGCGCCGGGCGAAGTCGGTGCTGGAGGTGCTGGAGCTCAACGGCGCCGACAGCAGCCGGATCGACGTGGTCAGCTTTGGCGAGGAACGTCCGGCGGCGCGGGGCGACGGCGAGGAGGTCTGGAGCCGGAACCGCCGGGTTGAACTGCTGTACATGGGAGTGGATCGATGAACAACTGGCGTATCGGCGGTATCGTCCTGCTGGGGGTGCTGTTCACGGTATCGGTTCAGGCCGAGGAAGAGCCCGAGGCCCCCGAGCTACCCGAGGTGGAACGGAGCGTCGAGGATCGGCTGGAGCGTATCGAGCGCATCGTCGAGAGCCGGGCGCTGCGCGAGATGAGCAGCCGGATCGACAGCCTGCGCCGCGAGGTCCAGGAGCTGCGCGGCTCCAACGAAGAGCTGGAGCACCAGCTGGAGCGCCAGTCCGAGCGCATGCGCGACCTCTACGACGACATGGACCGGCGCCTGGTCGACGTCGAGCGCCGCAGTCGCCGGGCGGCTCCGACGCCCGATGACACCCCGCTGGTGGAGACCGACGATGGCGGCGAGCGCGAGGCCTACCGCGAGGCCTTCGAGCTGCTGCGGGAGTTGCGCTACGAGGAGGCCGTGGACGCCTTCAAGGCGTTTCTGGAGGAATTCCCCGACGGTCGCTACGCCCACACCGCCCGCCACTGGCTGGCGGAGGGTGAATATGCCCAGCGCCATTTCGAACGCGCCATCGAGCGCTACGAAGAGCTCCTGGAGCACCACCCGGACAGCCCCCGGGCCGCCGAGGCCTACCTCAAGATCGCCTACAGCCACGACGAGCTCGGCGAGCGCGACGAGGCCCGCCGCATGGCCGAGGAGGTGATCGCCACCTACCCCGACACCACCGAGGCCAGCCAGGCGGAGCGACTGTTGCGGGCCATCCGCGAGGCCGAACAGGCGGAGGAGGACAACGGGGCGGACGAGGAGGACGCATGAGTCCGGAACGACCCCTTCGCCAGCCCGATTCGGCGGCGACCCCCCGGCCCCTGCGGATCACCGAGGTCTTCTGCTCCCTGCAGGGAGAGGGGGCCAGCGTTGGATGGCCCACGGTCTTCGTCCGCCTGACCGGCTGCCCTCTGCGCTGCGGGTACTGTGATACGACCTACGCCTTCACCGGGGGCACCGAGTGGTCGCTGGATGCGCTGCTGGCGGAGGTGGCCGGGTACGGCGTGACCCATGTCACCGTGACCGGCGGTGAGCCGTTGGCGCAGCCGGGCTGTGCGGCCCTGGTGGCCCGGCTGTGCGACGCCGGCTACCGTGTCTCCGTGGAGACCAGCGGCGCCCTGGACATCGGCGGCATCGATCCGCGCGCCAGTCGGGTGGTGGACTTCAAGACACCCTCCTCCGGTGAATTGGAGCGCAACCACTGGGACAACGTGGCCCATCTGGGGGAGAACGACCAGGTGAAGTTCGTGGTCGGCGACCGCGCCGATTACGAGTGGGCCCGCGACTGGATGTTCGAGCAGGGCCTGCCGGGGCGTTGCGAGGTGCTGTTCTCACCGGTTCATGAAACGTTGGCGCCACGGGCCCTGGCCGACTGGGTGGTGGCCGATCGGTTGCCGGCGCGTTTCCAGGTGCAGCTGCACAAGCTGCTCTGGGGGGAGGAGCCGGGGCGATGAGTGCGCCGCGTGCGGTGGTCCTCCTCTCCGGCGGTCTCGATTCGGCCACGGCCCTGGCCATGGCCCGTGATCAGGGCTTTGACTGCCACGCCCTCTCCTTCGACTACGGTCAGCGCCACCGCTGCGAGCTGGCGGCGGCCGCGGAGCTGGCGCGCCACCTCGGGGCCGTGGAGCACCGCACCCTGCGGCTGGATCTCGGCCAGCTGGGCGGCTCGGCCCTGACCGACGACGCCATCGACGTCCCCGATGGCGGCGGTACGGGGATCCCGGCCACCTACGTGCCGGCACGCAACACCGTCTTCCTCTCCATGGCGCTGGCCTGGGCGGAGGTCCTCGGGGCATGGGACCTGGTCATCGGCGCCAACGCCGTGGACTACTCCGGTTACCCCGATTGTCGCCCCGCCTTCATCGAGGCCTTCGAGGCCATGGCCAACCAGGCGCTGAAGGCGACCGTCGAGGGCGAGGGCCGGGTCCGGGTGCGCACGCCCCTGATGGCGCTGAGCAAGGCGGCCATCATCGCCGAGGGCGTCCGGCTCGGGGTGGACTACGGGCTGACCATCTCCTGTTACAACCCCGACGAGCAGGGACGGGCATGCGGGCGCTGCGACAGCTGTCAGCTGCGGGCCCGGGGGTTCGTCGAGGCCGGCGTTACCGACCCGACGGTCTATCGGGCGGCGTGTGGTAGCGGCCCCCCGGGCGGGTGCGTATAATCCCGGTCGGCGCCGTCATCGCAGCGCGCCGTCGATTACAGAAGGGGAGCCGTTGCCGCCGGCCGCCAGGGTTCGGGCCAACGGGTCGGGCTACCCCACGACATCCGAGTGGTGGAGGATTACAACATGCTGTTTGAAAGCTTTGCTTCCGCCGCGGCGACCATTCTCTGGGTGACGTTCATCCTTGCCCTGATCATGGGAGCCGTGGCCAACAAGACCAACTTCTGCACCATGGGGGCCGTCTCCGACTGGGTCAACATGGGTGACCTCGGCCGGATGCGGGCCTGGCTGTTCGCCATCGCCGTGGCCATGCTCGGTGTGGTGATCTTCGAGTTCTCCGGTGCGCTGTCGGCGGAGGGCTCCTTCCCGCCGTATCGCATGGGCCACTTCGACTGGCTCGGCCATGCCCTGGGCGGGTTCCTGTTCGGTATCGGCATGACCTGGGCGTCCGGCTGCGGTAACAAGACCCTGGTCCGGATCGGGGGCGGCAACATCAAGTCCCTCATGGTCTTTGTCATCATCGGCTTCATCGCCTTCTGGCTGATCAATCCGCAGCCGGTCTTCGGTACCGGTCAGACCGCCGGCCAGCTCTTCCTGGGCTGGACCGACGCCGTGGCCATCAGCTTCGCCAACGGTCAGGATCTCGGCTCCATCATCGCCGGGGCCGACGGCGCGAACACCGCGCGGCTGATCATCGGCCTCGTCATCGGCATCGGCCTGCTGGCCTTCATCTTCAAGGCCGCCGACTTCCGCACCAGCTTCGACAACATCCTCGGCGGCCTGGTCATCGGCACCGTGGTGGTCGGGGCCTGGTGGATCACCAGCACGGCCCAGATCGAGGACATGGGAGATGCCTACACCCCGACCGAGTATCTGGCCGAGTGGGACTTCCTGGGCGAGCCCGGTGAGCCGCGTCCGGCGGGTGAAGTCCGCTTCTGGAACAACCAGTCGTTCACCTTCATCGCACCCATGGGCCAGACCTACGGCTACGCCACCGGTGGTTTCGACAGCACCCTGGTCTACTTCGGCGTCATCGCCGTGGCCGGCGTGATCCTCGGCTCCCTGCTGTGGGCGCTGATCTCGCGCAACTTCCGCATCGAGTGGTTCTCCTCGTGGAAGGACTTCGGAAGCCACTTCTTCGGGGCCATACTCATGGGGGTCGGTGGCGTCATGGCCATGGGCTGTACCATCGGCCAGGCCGTGACCGGCATCTCCACACTGGCGCTGGGCGGCTTCGTGACCTTCGCCTTCATCGTCTTCGGCGCCGCCCTGACCATGAAGATGCAGTACTACAAGATGCTGTACGAGGATGAAGCCACCTTTGGCGCCACACTGGTGACCAGCCTGGTGGACATGCGTCTGCTGCCGAGCAGCATGCGCAAGCTCGAGGCGCTGTAAGCGCTCTGGAGCGACCCGGTGGCCCGAGCGGGCCACCGGCCTTGCCTTTCCCGACAGGGGCGCTATCATATGCGCCCTCGTCTTATCGGGCCGTTAGCTCAGTTGGTAGAGCAGTGGACTTTTAATCCATTGGTCGATGGTTCGAGCCCATCACGGCCCACCATTTCCTCACCCGTTCCCTTCAGTGAGCCCGGCGGTCTGGATGACCCGCTCGGCCTGGCGTGCGTCCACTCCCACGTCGACCAGCAGCTGTTGCGCACGGTCTTCGGACTCCAGTTCGCGGCTGACCAGCAGCCCCAGTTTGCTCCCGAGAATGGACCAGCAGAGGACCAGACCGGCATCCGAAAGGGCGTCGGGGTTCGGGTGCGGATCCGTGGCGCGTTCGGCGATGGCGCGGCGCAGGGTGGGTGGCAGATCCCAGCTCTCGACGACGTCGCGAGAGACGGCCGGGCCGTGGCGGACCATCAGGTAGCGGGCCGTTCCCGCGTCCAGCGGGATGTCGTAGCGCTTGCCCTGGTGCTGGGCGAGGCGGAGGAGGGCGAGGTGGCCGACATCATGGAGCAGGCCGGTGAGGTTGGCGGTGAACGGGTCCACCTGGCGACTGTTGGCAAGGAGCTGCCCGACGGCGGCGGTCCGAGTGGCGTGTTGCCACAGGCCCGGACCCAGTGTGGTCAGGGGCGGGGTGTCCACGGCCAGGAGCGGCAGCAGGGCGGCCTGGGCGACGGCGGCCTGGAGACCGGCTTCACCCAGCACCAGCAGGGCCTGGTCGAGGTTCTCCACGAGGCGGTTGCCACGCCGGTAATAGACGCTGTTGGCCACCCGGATGACCTGGGCCGCGAGGGCCGGGTCGCGATTGATGAAAGTGGCCACGGAGGTGGCGTCGTCATGCAGGGCGGCGAAGAGATCCGGGATGACCGACGGGAGCCGGGGGACCGGCGGTGGACCCTCCCCCAGTTTGGCCTCGACGGCCTCCCTGAGCCGCGGCTCGGGTGCTTCGGCCTCGTCCGGATCACCGAGCAGGACGTCCATGAAGCGGGCCTCGACATCCCGGAAGCGGTCTCGAATCGCGCCGTCCGTGACGCCGTTCACGGTACCGTGAGGGGTGGTTCCCGCGCGCTTGTCCGGCTCCCTGATCGTGACCATCCGGCCCTCCCTGGTGGTTGAAAAATATCCGACTGACCCCGATTATAGGTACCCCGCTTGAGGACACCAAGCGCGATAACGAGAAGGGACTCCAACGTGTGAACGAGTGCGCATTGTGGCGCACTCAAAACGGATTGGAGGCATCCCATGGCAGAACTCAGTGGCAGGAAGGCGTACATCTACACGACGGCCGGCACGGCACTGGATGGTGATCGGACCGAGACCGTGGAAGAGCGTGTCGGCGAGACGGTCACCGGCCGGCCCTTCCGCAAGGTGGCGGTGCCCCAGGAGTATCTGGATGGCCAGATGCAGGGCTATCAGTCCAATATGGAGACCGCCTACACGGAGACGGACTGGCAGCTGGAGAAGCAGTTCGGTAACGTGGTCACCCCGGAATGACAGTGCGTCACACACTCAGACAGTACACAAGGTAATCAGGCCCCCATGAATCTCGAGTCCGTCAAATCCGCCTACCGGCGTTATGCCCGCTTCTACGACTTTTTCTTCGGCCCGATCTTCCACCCGGGGCGGCGGCATGTCGTCCAGGCCCTGGAGGCGGGCGCCGGGGATCGTGTGCTCGAGGTCGGTGTCGGCACCGGCCTGTCCTTCCCGCTCTATGATCCGCAGGTGAAGATCACCGGCGTCGACGTCTCCCGGGAGATGCTGGATATCGCCGAGCGGCGCGTCGAGCGCGACGGCCTCGAGAACGTCGAAGCGATCCTGGAGATGGACGGCGAGTTCATGGACTTTCCGGACAACAGCTTCGACAAGGTGGTGGCCATGTACGTGGTGTCGGTGGTCCCGGACGCCAAGCGGCTGGTGGACGAGATGCGCCGGGTCTGCAAACCGGGCGGCGATATCTACATCGTCAACCACTTCCACTCCGAGAACCCGTTGGTTCGGCGCGGAGAGGAGCTCATGGCGCCGCTGTCCAAGCTGGTCGGCTTCCATCCCGACTTCTGCATGAACGAGTTCCTGGAACAGACCCGCCTGGAGATCGCCGAGGTTCATCCGGTGAACCTGTTCGGCTACTGGAAGGTCCTGCGCTGTCCGAATGTCGAACCGGGCACCGGTGAACTCGAACAGGCCTCCGTCCCGGCCACCTGACCGGGAACGCCCTCAGGCGGCGGAGTAGCGGGTGAACCCGCGCCGCCCCTGCTGCTTGCTCACCACTTCCTGAACATCGGGGCGGTTCACGTACTCGTCCAGCGTGATCCCGTCGAGGAAGCGGTAGAGCTGTTCGCTGAGTTCGTTCCAGAGCTCGTGGGTCAGGCAGCGCTCACCCTCCTGGCAGTTCCGCTCACCCTGGCAGCCGGTGCTGTCCAGGCGCTCGTCCACGGCAGTGATGATGTCGGCGACGCTGATGTTCTCGGCGGGGCGGGCCAGGCTGTAGCCGCCGCCGGGACCGCGCAGCCCCTGGACCAGCCCGTTGCGCCGAAGCTGGCTCATCAGCTGCTCGAGGTAGGAGAGCGAGATGTCCTGGCACAGGGAAATGTCGGCGAGGGTAACCGGACCCTCGTTCTGGCGAATGGCCAGATCCATCATCGCAGTGACGGCGTAACGGCCCTTGGTTGAAAGTCGCATGTCGGTATCCTCGCTGGGTTCCACACAGAGTGTAGACTCAATTTATATATACTCAGAAAAATAGTCAAGTATAGCGACGGGCGAGGAAGGCCGACGTTCGTGGGTCAACCGCGCGGTCCGTTGGCCTGCTGGAGGCGCTCCAGGAAGTCGGGGAAATCGAGGTTCAGGAAGCGCTGCATGGCGCTGGCCCGCAGGGCCCACTGGTCACCGTAGTCGGCGGGGATGGGGGCATTGGCCGCCAGGGCCACCACGTTGGCACGGATGGCCACCGGCAGGCGCAGGAGGTTGCCGCTGAAGGCGTCCTCCATGGCGCGCAGGGTGCGGTGGAGGAGCGGCGCGGGGTTGGCCCAGAGGTTGGCGGCGACCACTCCGTGTTCGGAGAGTCGCGCCCGGGCCGAGGTGAAGAAGGCGGTCTCGCCGATCTCCTCGGCCATGCCGGTGCCGTGGAAGGCATCCACCAGGATGAGATCGTAGTCGCTGTACTTCACCGCGCCGTGGGCGAGGAAACGACCGGCCTCGGAGATGATGATGTTCAACCGCGGATCGTTTTCGGGAAGCCGGAAATAGCCGTGGGCCAGCTCCACCACCCGCGGGCGCAGCTCCACCGCGTCGATGTGGCAGTCCGGATAGAAGTGCAGCAGGAAACGCGCCAGGGAGCCGCCGCCCAGGCCGACGAGCAGCACCGAGCGCGGCGCCGCGTTGAGCAGCAGCGACGCCATCATCGACTGGGTATAGGCGAGGATCAGGGCGTCGGGGCGGGGCAGGAGCATGGCGCTCTGGCGGGCGCCGCTGCCGAAGTGCAGCGAGCGCACGCGCTCCTGCTCGACGATTTCCAGAGGACCGTAATCGTCGCGGCTGCTGTGTATGAGGTCTCCACCGTAGCGTTCCATGGTGGGTGGAGAATATCCCCGACCACCGTCGGGGGCAAGCGGTGGGCGGCGGAGAACTTGCCCGGAGCCTCGCGGCCCTAGTACATTGCCGACAGTCCAGGCAGGGAAATTCCCCATGGCGGATCGATACAAGACACCGGGCTACATGCTCGATTTTCAGTGTCTGGGCGGGGAGTGCGAGGACACGTGTTGCCACGATTGGGACATCAGTGTCGACATGGTCCGCTACGAGCGACTCGCCGAACGGATGCACCGGTCGGAGGACGAGCGCGCGCTGTTCGAGCGCGCCATCGTGCTGTCCGATTCCCCCTCGGCCCGCCGCTATGCGTCGATCCGGCTGTGCGCCGATGGTCGCTGCCCCTTTCTCGACAGTGACGACTGGTGCCATATCCACCGCAACCATGGCGAGGACGTGCTGGCGGAGACCTGTGCCCTCTTCCCGCGCGTGCTCTCGCGCACCTACCAGGCCGTGGAGCTCACCGGCGCCCTCTCCTGTCCGGAGGTGGCGCGCCGCTGCCTGCTGAACACCGGGCCCGAGGCCGATGCCTGGCATCCCTTCGACGCGGATACCCTGCCCTCGGGACGCGAGCACAGCCTGGCGCGTCAGCAGTCCCATCTGGCCTACGAACAGCCCATGGAGCGGGTGCGCGACCGCTTTCTCGCGCTCATCCCGCCGTCGGGGGAGGGGGTGGAGAGTGGCCTGATGCGCGCGGCATGGCTGGCGGCGCGTCTCGCGCCCCATTACCACGCCGGCTGCACGGAACCGGAAGAAGAGCTGGACCGGGCCCTGGACAGCCCCGAACAGCCGGAGCACATCGCGACCCTGCAGCGCCGTCTGGCCGAGGCCGGGCGCGGCGACGAGGCGCCCTCGGCGATCCTGATGATCCAGGCGGTACTCGGTCTGCGCCTGAACCGCTTCCCGGAAGAGCCCCTGAGCCGGTCGGTGGCGGAGGTCTACGCGGACCTCCAGCGCCTCGGTGTGCCGCCGGGGGAGGCGGGGTTCGATCCCGGGGTGCTGGTGCAGGTCTACCGCGAGCGGCGCGCCCGCGTGCGTGCCGGGCTGGGACGCTTCCTCGACGGCGTACTGGCCCGCTGGTTCCGCAATACCCTGCAGCGGGAGTGGTTCACCACCATGCCGGACCCCTTCGTCTACTTCCAGATGCTGCTTATCCGCATGGCCTGTCTGCGCTTTGTGCTCCACATCGATCCGGCGATGCTGGCGGCGGCGCGCGCCGGTGATACCGAGGCGGCGGGGGCGCTGGCGGTCCAGTGGACCTATCGCTTCGCCCGCTCGGTGGACCACAATCTCAGCTTCCTCGAGGCCATCTACCACGCCGCCGGCGAACAGGGTCTGCTGAAGCTGGAGGCCACCCCCGGCCTCATTCGCCCATGAGCCACGAGCGGGAACAGGTCGGGGACTATCGGGTTCGCGAGAGTCGGCGCGCCCGCCACGTCCGTCTGGTGGT
>CAZGJO010000007.1:0-21680 GCA_964525685.1 uncultured Ectothiorhodospiraceae bacterium
TTTGTTGCGTTGGGATCGTCCTGAACATCGAGTTCGCCGACCACCTCCCTGAACAGCTCCCGGCGCGCTTCCACGTTCAGAGCCCGGAGTTCCACCTTGTGGTCGAATCGCCGCATGGCGGCCGTATCCAGCACATCCAGGAAGTTCGTCGCACAGATCACGATCCCCTCGAATGCCTCCAACTGAACCAGCAGCTCATTCGTTCGCGTGATCTCCCAGCTACGCTGGGCCATTTCCCGGCCGCTCAGCAGGCTGTCGATCTCGTCGAGCAGCAGCACGGCCCCGTCCTGTCGGGCCTCATCGAACAGCGCCGCGAGATTCTGTTCGGTCTTGCCCACATAGGGATCGAGGATCTCCGACGCGGGCCGTTCCAGGAGCGGCCGGTCGACGGCCCTGGCGATCCGGTGGGCGAGCGCCGTCTTGCCGGTGCCGGGCGGCCCGTGCAGGAGCAACGAGCCCTCGCCGTCGGCAACCAGGCTCTCGATGATCGGCTCGATCGCCGGGGTCGCGTTGAGGTACTCGAGCTTGTAGGGCAGGGGATCCCGCCGTCGGCGCTTGCGTTTCGGCCGATGGCCCAGGAGTTTGCCGTGGCGGCGCAACTGCTCGTCGATGAACCTTTCAACCCCCCGGCCGGAAAGCGAATCGCCGAGCAGCCGGGCCATGCGACTGGTGCGCTCGATGTCGGCCGGTGTCACGGAGTCCAGTTCGGCCGCCGCATCGAGCCACTCGTCCTGTACGCCAAGCCCTTCGCAGGCGGAGCACCAGAGATCACGGCGCACCGAGCGTGGTGGGGTGGCCATCTCCAGTGTGTAGGTGAACCGGCGCAGGTAGGCCGGCTCCAGCCGCTCGGGGCTGTTGGTGATCCAGATCGCCGGCACCGGGTTGTTCTCCAGCAGCCGGTTGAACCAGGCCATGCCGCCGCCGGTGCTTTCGCGGAACAGCAGGTAGAACTCATTGCTCGGGAAGCAGTCCTCGGATTCGTCGAACACCACCAGCGCTCGACGGTCGCGGGCGAGCAGGTGCTGGCACAGCTGGTAGGAGCGTTTGCGTGCCCGGGCCTGGAGCGGCTTGCCCTGGGCGGTTTCGTGGCGTACCTCGTGGCTGGTCAACTCGGCGAGCTGGCTGATCAGGCGCGCCAGCTCGGTCTTGCCGACACCGGGGACCCCGTGGAGGAGGATGTTGAACCCGCGCAGTCCCTGTTCGGCGGCGTTCCGTACCAGCTCGACCAGTTGTGCCACCTCCTCGGCCATGTACGAGAAGTCGGCCGCAGTCAGTCCTGACAGGGGGGTCGGCTCGAAGTAGTTCTGGAAGAGCTGGTGTTCATGATCGATGTGGCCGATGAGCAGGCGAGCCAGCCCGGGCAGCAGGCTCATCGTGTCATCGAACTGCTCATGCTCGGAGGGCTCCAGCAAGCCGGAACGGACCAGCATCGCGTCCCCGGCCAGCGCGTCCCGGACCAGGCCGGGATCGGTGTCCAGGGCGATCGCCAGCACCCCTTCGGGATCGAGCCGGATCATTTCGGCCGCGTGGCCAAAGACGTTTTCGAGGGTCGGCACCAGCTCCTGAAGCGCGTGGTAGGTGATGATCCATTTCTCGACGGGGGTGAGCCCAAGGTGGTCGGCCAGGCGGTCGACGTTTTCGAACAGCGGGCCGCTGTCGGCTTCCTCGCCGGTCTGCTCGGCTTGCTCGAGTTGCTCGTCGAGTCGATCTTTCAGGGCGTCATGGTCACTGGTATCGAGGGTGTTCACATCGACGCGGGGCAGCGCGAGCTGGAGTACCTTGTCGTCCATGAACCCGTTGTTCAGGCGCATGGCGTCGAGGCCGTGGCCTGTGATCAGCAGGCGCAGGGTCCAGAGAGTGACCAGCTCGGTGTACGGCCGAGCCTGGGCGTGCCAGATCAGGTGTGGATCGCGGGCGTTGCGGTTCGGCATGGATGCTCTCCCGGTTGGTGCGTTTCGATGTGGAGCAGTATGCCGCCGGGAGGCGTCAAAACCTGACGCGGGATGAACGCGAGCGACAGCAATTGTCGCCTTGCGGTTCGAGACTGTCCGCAACCCGTGGCGCAGCCTTGCGCCTTTACGCGCCCCTGTTTAGGGTCGCCGGACAGGAGCCCCGAGAGCGATGAACACCATGAACAGCGGTATGCGCAGTACCCTGCAGCGACGGATGCTGCTGTTGACCCTGTTACCCCGTCACCCGCGCCGCTACAGCGCCCCGGAGCTCACCATGAGCCTGGCCGGTCGCGGGATCCGGACCAGCCTGCGGACCGTGGAGCGCGATCTGGAAGCGCTCTCCGGTTTCCTCCCCATCGCCTGTGATGATCGCCAGCGTCCCTATGGCTGGTTCTGGACCGAGGAGGCCCCGCTGAAGAACATGCCGGCGCTGGATCCGGAGACGGCCCTGACGCTGCGTGTCCTGCTACAGCACGCCGGCGCGCTGCTGCCGCCCTCCGCCCGGGATCGGCTTGCCCCGTACCGAGCCCAGGCCGACGCCGTGCTCGAGGCGTGTGGCGAGGCCTCCGGCATGCGCATGTGGCCGGAGCGGGTGCGGGTTCTGCCCGGCGGGCCACCGTTGCGGCCACCGCCCATCGGGGAAGGGATCTTCGCGACCGTGCAGCAGGGTCTGCTGGAGCGCCGGGTTCTGCGGGTGGGTTATCGCGCCATGGATCGGGGCGGCGAGCTGCGCAGCTACCGGATCCATCCGTTGGGACTGGTGTTCCGCGAGCCGCTCGTCTACCTGGTGGTGACCATCGGGGACTACGAGGATCCCCGCCATCTGGCCGTGCATCGTCTGGAGTCGGCCGAATTGACCGATGAGGCGGCGAAAGAGCCGGAGAGCGGATTCGATCTGGATGCCCTCATTGCCAGCGGCTCATTCGATTACCCGGTGGACGAGGGGGCGGTGGTGCTGGAGCTGTATGCCGGGGACGCGACTGCCCGCTACCTGTACGAGACCCCGTTGGCCGACGATCAGCACCAGGAGTGGATGGAGGAGGACTGCTGGTATGTCACGGCCACGGTGCAGCTCTCGGCCCGTCTGCGCTGGTGGCTGTTGAGTCTGGGTGCCGACGTCGAGATCGCCGGCCCCGCCACGTTGCGGGAGGCCGTGGGTGATGAAATTGCCCTGATGGCCAGTTATTACGAGGAGGACGATGGGGGCGTCTAAAGAGCCTCCGAGCAGAAACGTATCGCCTGCGTCAGGAAGTGACGCCTGAAGGCCCTACGGTGGTGTCCGGATTACTCTCAAAGGAGAACGACATGACACCACTGACCCGACAGACCTTGCCATCCCTTCGGCTGTTCCACCTGCTGTTCCCGTTGACCGTGTGGCTGCTTTCCGGCTGTGCTGCAATCGAGCCGATGTTTCCCGCGATCCACGGCGCGAGTTGGGAGGGCGTTGATGCCGGTGAGGCACCGGCATGGGAGAGAGCGGGCTTTGACCGCGAAGGGGCCGAGGCCTGGGCGGCTGTGACCATCGACGAGAGCGATGGCGCCGAGGCCACCGAGACGGTGACATTCGAACCGGATATGGCGGACATGTATCGCCACCTCGGGTTCAAGCCGGAGCAGGCCGCCGTTTGGCGGGCGGTTCACGGTGGTGACATCTCGGGGGCCGGAGCCTATTCCGACATCGATATCGCCGTGGAAGAGATCCTGGCGTGGGGCCGTGTCGGGTATCCCAGTCCGCCACGGAATGGCTGGGCCACACTCGGCCTCTCCCCCGAACAGGTCGTGCGCTTCAGGGAGGCGGGTCTGAGGGCCTTTGAGGCCCGGAAGTACATGAACGAAGGGATCACCGCCGAAGAGATGTCCGCCTGGCTGGAAGTCCATGAGAAGTACCAGTACCCGTCGACCATCGCGATGGTCCGGGATGGCCTAGATATCGACACGGTCAGGGATCTGATGGCCGAAGACGTGCATCCGAGGCGGGCACAATCCCTCCTGAAGGCGGGCATGGACGTTGATGAAATCAGGGCATGGCGCGAGGCCGGGGTGAGCTGGGACGGGATCGAGAAGTGGCGTGATACCGAGCTTCCGAAGGAAGAGGTGGCCGAATACGAGCGTCGCAACTTTGGGCCCGAGATGGTCGAACATTACCGTCGCTTCTGCGACGAGACGCCGGCACTCGGCGGTGTTGCCCGCCGTGGACCGTACCAATCCGGAGACGAATGCACGTTCATATCAGGCCGAGTCGAGCAGATCGTTGCCCGGAACCGAGCGCTGGTTCTGGAGCACGACGGCAATCACGGTGGCTTGGTTCTGGTGGAGTTTGAAGAGAGCGTACCGATGAGTGAGGGCACCATGTTTTTCAACTGGTTGGTCGAGGACGCGGGTGCGTTCGAGTACGAGTCGGTGAGTGGGCCGCGGACGATTCCAAGGGTGCGGCGATTGGGGGATTGAACCTGGTTGATGCGACGAAATGGCCGAGTTCGAGTACGATGATCGGGGTGTCCTTTGATGGACACTCAATGGACGATGACGGCACGGAGGCCGAAACCCATGAACCCCCGACACCACCCCCGGCACGAGAACCCAGCACCCGTGGAACAGACCGGCCTCGGCCTCGCATCCGACAGCACAGCCCCTTCGCACACGCCCCGCGAGCCGTTGACCATCCTCCGCGAGGTCTTCGGCTACGAGACGTTCCGGCCGCCCCAGGACCGGATCATCGACGCGGTGGTGGCCGGCCGCCACGCGCTGGTGGTGATGCCCACCGGCGGCGGCAAGTCGCTCTGCTACCAGATCCCGGCCATCGCCCGGCCGGGGGTCGGGGTGGTGGTGTCGCCGCTGATAGCCTTGATGAGCGATCAGGTGGCGGCGCTGCGCCAGGCGGGGGTCGCCGCCGCCTTCCTCAACTCCAGTCTCGACTCCGCCGAGTCGCGGGCGGTGGCCAAGGATGTCGAGGCCGGTCGGGTCGACCTGCTCTATGTGGCACCGGAGCGGCTGCTGATGCCGGGCACCCTGGCCCTGCTGCAGCGCAGCCCGCTGGCGCTGTTCGCCATCGACGAGGCCCACTGCGTCTCCCAGTGGGGCCACGACTTCCGCCCCGACTACGTCGAGCTCGGGCGGCTGGCGGAGCTGTTCCCGCAGGTGCCGCGCATCGCCCTGACCGCCACCGCCGACGAGCCGACCCGGCGGGAGATCATCCAGCGCCTCGGGCTGGAAGAGGGCGAGCACTTCATCACCGGCTTCGACCGGCCGAACATCCGCTACCACATCACCCAGGGCGGTGACGGCCGCGAGCGGCTGTTGCGCTTCCTGCAGAGCCACCACGCCGGCGAGGCCGGGATCGTCTACTGCCTGTCGCGGCGCAAGGTCGAGGCCACCGCCGACTGGCTGGCGGCGCGCGGGATCCCGGCGCTGCCCTACCACGCCGGCCTCGACGCGGCCACCCGGGAGCGGCACCAGCGCCGCTTCCTCAACGAGGAGGGGCTGGTGATGGTCGCCACCATCGCCTTCGGCATGGGCATCGACAAGCCGGACGTGCGCTTCGTCGCCCACCTCAACCTGCCGAAGAGCGTCGAGGCCTACTATCAGGAGACCGGCCGCGCCGGGCGCGACGGCCTGCCGGCCAACGCCTGGATGCACTACAGCCTGCAGGACGTCATCACCCTGCGGCAGATGGTCGAGGGCTCGGAGGCCGACGAGGCGCACAAGCGCCGCGAACAGCGCAAGCTGGAGGCGATGCTGGGGCTGGCCGAGGTCACCGACTGCCGCCGCCGCGCCTTGCTCGGCTACTTCGCCGACGATCCGGCGACCGACTGCGGCAACTGCGACAACTGTCTCGAACCGCCGGCCACCTGGGATGCCACCGAGGCGGCGCGCAAGGCGCTCTCCTGCGTCTACCGCACCGGCCAGCGGTTCGGGGTCAACTACCTGCTCGACGTGCTGCGCGGCAAGGACGACGCCCGGATCCGCCAGAACCGCCACGACCAGCTCTCGACCTTCGGCATCGGCGCCGACCTGAGCCAGGAGACCTGGCGGGCGGTGTTCCGCGCCCTGCTCGCCCGCGGCTTTCTGGCGGTGGATGACGGCTACGGCGGGCTGTCGCTGACCGAGGCCAGCCGGCCGCTGCTGCGCGGCGAGATCGGCTTCACCCTGCGCGAGGTCCATCGGCCGGCGCGCGGTGGCCGGGGCGAGGGCGGCGAGCGCTCCCGGCAGCGCGCCGGGACCCCGACGTTCGAACGCCCGGAGGACAACACCCTGTGGGAGGCGCTGCGCCGCTGCCGCAAGGAACTGGCCGCCGCCGAGGGGGTGCCACCCTACATCATCTTCCACGACGCCACCCTGGCGGCGATGGTCGACGAGCGCCCCCGGGACCGCGACACCTTCGCCGAACTGCCGGGGGTCGGCGAGCGCAAGCTGCGCGACTGGGCCGACCCCTTCCTCGCCGTCATCCGCGACGCCGAGTTCCCGGCCACCGACGGGCCGGACTAGGCGCCGAGGCGCTCGCGCAGGCGGGTGGTCAGCCGCTGGGCGTCGTCGGCGATGGCGTACAGGCTCGGGATCAGGATCAGCAGGATGGCGGCGGCGAACAGGATGCCGTAGCCCAGCGAGATCGCCATCGGGATCATGAAGCGCGCCTGGCGCGAGGTCTCGAAGATCATCGGTGCCAGGCCGCCGAAGGTGGTCAGGCTGGTGAGCAGGATCGGCCGGAAGCGGCGCGCCCCCGCCTCGATCACCGCGTTTACCGCGTCCAGGCCCTCGGCGCGGCGGGCGTTGGCGTAGTCGAGCATCACCAGTGAGGTGTTCACCACCACGCCGCCCAGGGCGATGATCCCCATGACCGAGATCATGCTCAGGTTGTAGCCCATGATCAGGTGGCCGAGGATGGCACCGACGATGCCGAACGGGATCGCCGACATGATGATCAGCGGCTGGACGTAGCTGCGGAACGGGATGGCCAGCAGGGCGTAGATCACCAGCAGGGCGACGGTGACGCTGCTGAAGAAGCTCTGGACCGCGTCGCGCATCTGCGCCTGGCGGCCCTCGAAGCTGAAGGCGAGCCCCGGGTAGTCGTCCATCAGCGCCGGCAGCATCTCCTCACGCAGCAGGCCGATGATGCGCTGGGTCTCGCCGGCCGGCTCGACATCGGCGGTCACGGTGACCGTGCGCCGATTGTCCCGCCGTTCGATGGTGGTGAAACCGCGTCCGCGCTCCAGGGTCGCCACCTCGGTGAGCGGCGCGTAGCCGCCGTCCGGGAGCCGGATGAGCATCTGCTCCACATCGGTGATGTCCTGGCGCTCGCCTTCCGGGCGGCGGACCATCACCTGCACCTCGTCGCGGCCGCGCAGCAGGCGCAGCGCCTCGGCGCCGTGGAAGGCGTGCCGGACCTGATCGCCGATGTCGCTGGTGGTCAGGCCGCTGGCCCGGGCCGTCTCGGTGAGGCGGATGTCGAACTGGCGCTTGCCGGGGGTGAAGCCGTCGTCGATGTCGGTCACCGGCGACAGCTCCTCGAGCCGCGCCGCCAGGGCCCCGCTGGCGCTGTCGAGGACATCCAGGGTCGGGTGGCTGAGCTCGCCGCTGATCCCGGGGCCGCCACCCGGTCCGCCGCGGTCCGACTCGTAGCGGATGGATTCGGTGCCGGGGATGTCGCCGGCCTCTCGCCGCCACAGGCGGACCACCTCGGCGGTCTCCAGGGGCCGCTTGTCCGGGGGCTGCAGATAGGCGCGCAGGCGGATGCGGTTCTCGCTCACCGAGGCATAGACCCCCTGGGAGAGCGCGTCGCCGCCGTTCTCCTCGATGACCCGCTCGATGGCCTCGACCATCTCGTCGCGCACGGCCAGGACCCGCGCCTCCGGGCTTCCCACCGGCAGCGTCACCGTGGCGTCGGCCTGGTCCGCCTCCACCGAGGGCATGAGGATGAAGCCCATGCGCCCGCTCATCGGGATGGCCAGGGCGAGCAGCAGGATGACGATGGCGGTGGCCGTGGTGACATAGCGCCACTCCACGGTCAGCGCCAGGAACGGACGGTAGCGCTCCTGGATGAAGCGCGAGAAGGCGTTGCTGAAGCGCTGCTGGTGGCGGTGGAGGAAGGCCCCCGGCCCGGTGCGCCCGCCCTCGCGGGTGTAGGCGAGGTGGGTCGGCAGGATGTAGAGCACCTCGATCCAGGAGATGATGAAGACCGTGGCGACCACCGCCGGGATCACCGCCCAGATCTGGCCGAACGTCCCCGGGATGAACAGCAGCGGCAGGAAGGCGACGACGTTGGTCAGGATGCTGAACGCGATGGGGCGGGCGATGTCCCGCGCCCCCTGGATCGACGCGCGCAGATTGCCCATCCCTCGTTGTCGGTACTCGTAGATGTTCTCCCCGGCGACGATGGCGTCGTCCACCACGATGCCCAGCGCGATGATGAAGGCGAACATCGACACCATGTTGATGGAGACGCCGAACCACGGCAGGAACAGGAAGGCGCCGAGGAACGCCGTGGGGATGCCGACGGTGACCCAGAAGGCGAGCTTGAATTCGAGGAACAGGGCCAGCAGCAGCAGGACCAGGAGCAGGCCGATGAATCCGTTCTTCAGCAGCAGGCCGACGCGCTGGTCGTAGATCTCCGAGCGGTCGTTGCGCACGCTGACCTCGATCCCCGGGGGGAGCTCGGCCATGATCTGCGGCAGGGTGTCGCGCACCGCCTGGCTGATGCCGGTGGGCGTCTGGTCCTCCACCCGGTAGACGCCGACGCCGATGGCGGGTTCGCCGGCGAAGCTGGTGTGGCTGATGACGTCCTCGAACCCCTCGCGGATCTCGGCGATGTCACCGAGGCGCAGCGGCCCGCCCGCCGGGGTGGTGGCCACGATGATGTCGGCGAACTCCTCCGCCCATTCGCGCCGCTCCGTGACGCGCAGCAGGATCTCCCCCCCCTGGGTCCGGATGCTGCCCCCGGCGCGGTCGATGGCGTTGCCGGCCACGGTGCCGGCGACCTGGTCCAGGGTCAGGCCGTGGGCCTGGAGGGTGCCGTCGGGGATGTCGATGTGGATCTCGGGGCTGCGGGCGCCCTCCAGATCGGCCTGGGTGATCGCGTCGGACTCCAGGACGCGCTCGCGCACCTGTTCCGCCGCGCGGCGCAGGTGCTGCTCGGAGGCGTCCCCGTGGATCTGCAGATCGACCACGTGGCGCTGGCGGCTGCGCAGGGTCACCACCGGCTGTTCCGCCTCGGCGGGCAGGGTGGTGATGCGGCCCACGGCGGCCAGGACCTCCTGATAGAGCTGCTCCCGGCTGGCGCCGGTGGTGAGCTCCAGGTCCACCGAGCCGGATCCCTCCCGGGCGGTGGAGCGGACCTCGTCGATGCCGTCGAGGTCGCTGACCGCCTCCTCCAGGGCGAGGACCACGCCGGATTCCACCTCGTCGGGGGTGGCGCCGGGGTAGCTGACGCTCACCGTGACCACGTCGAGTTCGAAGTCCGGGAAGACCTCCTTCTGGATCTGCTGCAGCATGAACAGCCCGCCGAAGATGAAGACGAGCATCAGCAGATTCGGCGCCACCCGATGGTGGACCATCCATGCCAGCGGCCCGGAGCGGGCGTCGGTATCGGTGCGGGCGTTGCTCACGAATCGTCCTCGGCGGTGCGCAGGGTCACGCCGTCCTCGGGGATGCCGAGATCGCTGGTGACCACGCGGTCACCGGGTTCCAGGGCGCCGCGCACGAGGATCTGTTCCCGGCCGCGGTGGAGCAGTTCCGGGTGGCGGATGGCGAGGCGGTCGTCGTCGTCCATCACCCAGACGGTGTCGTCCTCGCGCAGCCAGCCGGGCTCCAGGGCGAAGACGCCGTCCACCCGACGGCCCTCGATGCGGCCGTGGACGTGGCTGCCGAGCAGCAGGGCGGGGCGGTCGTCGGCCGCCAGGCCGAGGGGATCCTCCACGGCCACCAGCACGCGGGCCATGCGGCCCGGTTCGTCGACAGCGCCGCGCACCCGGAGGATCGACCCCGTGCGGGTTTGCTCGGGGTCCCAGGCACCGTCGTGGCGCAGGGTGACCTCGCCGGTGCCGTCGTCGCGCAGCCAGCGCAGGCTGGTGGCCGGCAGGGAGAGCTCCACCCAGAAGGTGTCGCGATCCACCAGGGTGATGAGGTCCTGGCCGGCAGAGACGTGGCCACCCTCATCGGCGTGGCGGTCCAGCACCAGGGCGTTGAAGGGGGCCTTCAGGCGGGTCCGCTCGAGGTTGAGCTGCGCCTCGTCGCGGTCGGCCTCGGCCGCCTCGACCTCTCCCTTGGCCGCCTCGAGTTGCGGTTCGCGCAGCATCAGACGCCGCTCCTCGGGGGTGACGTCCGCCACATCGGCCAGCATGAACTCGGCCTGGGCCACGGCGTGGCGGCCCCGCTCCTGGTCCAGGTTGGCGCGCGCCCCGGTGAGCGCGCTCTCGGCGCGGCGCAGGGCGAGGCGGTAGTCGGCGTCGTCCAGCCGGGCCAGCGCGTCGCCGCGCGCCGGATGGCCACCCGGCTCGGCCTCGGGCCCGAAGCTCTCGAGGTCCCCGGCGACGCGCGGGCGCACCGTGACCTCGCGGGCGGCCTGGACGGTTCCCCAGGCCTCCAGCTCGATGCGCTCGTCGGTGGGCGTCACCGGCTGGACCTCGACCAGACGGGCCGAACGCTCGGGCCGCTCGCGCTCGGGATCGTCCCCACCGCGCAGCAGCCCGATGACCAGGGCGATGCCGAGCAGCAGGATGAGGGCCGGCAGCAGCCGGGCGAACCAGCGGCGGCCGGCGGGCGGATTCGGGGGGTGCGGCAGGCTCATGCTCAATCCTCGGTGTCGGAAGCGTCCCCGGGGCCGCTCAGGGCGGCCAGCGGGTCGGCGGGGGCGTCGGTCATGCCGCGCCAGCCGCCGGCCAGGGCGCGGTGGAGATCGATACGGTATTCCAGGGCCTCGCGACGGGCCTCGAGCAGCAGGCCGCGGGCGTCGAGCAGGCCCTCTTCGGCGTCGAGGACCGCCAGGTGATCGGCGTCGCCGTGGCGGTAGCGGCGCCGGGTCAGGTCCAGCAGCTCTTCGGCCTCGGCCACCTGGGCCTCCAGCCGGGTCAGGTAGACGCGCTGGTGGCGTTCGCGCACCAGGGCGTCCTCCACTTCGGCGACCGCCTCGAGGACCGCCTCGGCGTAGTCGAGGACGGCCTCGTCGGTGGCGGCGCGGCTGCGCTCCACCTCGGCGCGGCGACCGCCGCCGTCGAAGAGCGGCAGGGCCAGGTCGGCGCCCAGGGTGGTGACCCAGGTGGACATCAGGTCACCGGTGCTGGCGGCCGGACTGGTCAGGGCGGCCGTGAGGTTCAGCCGCGGGAAGCGGTTGGCCACCGCCGCCGCCGTGCGGGCATCGGCAGCCTGCAGGCGGTGGAAGTGCGCCTGGATGTCGGGCCGCTGCTGGATCAGCTCGGCGGGGAGTCCGGTGGCCGGCAGCGCGGCCGGTTCCGGCAGCTCTCCCTCCGGGGCCTGGTAGTCGGTGGCCGGCTGGCCGAGGAGGACGGCCAGTTCATGGTCGATGGTCGCCAGGCGGGCGGCGGCCCGGGCGCGCTCACCCTCCAGCCCCTCGATGGTGCGGCGCTGGCGGTGGCGGTCGGCGGCGGGGGCGTGGCCGGTGCGGAAACGCCGTTCCACCAGCTCCAGGTTCTGGCGGGCGGTGTGGAGCTGTTCGTCCAGCAGGTCCAGCCGGGCGCGCGCCTCGACCCGGCTGTACCAGGTCCGCGCCACCTGGGCGGAGAGGGTGATGGCGGCGGCGCGCAGGTCGGCGCGGGAGGCCTCGGCATCGAGGGCGGCGGCGTCGTGCTCGGCCCGGACCCGGCCCCAGAGGTCCACCTCGTAGCTGGCGGCCAGGCCGACGGTGTAGCTCTCCGTGGCGTCCTGGCTGTCGATGCGCTCGCGTTCCGCCGATGCAGTGGCGTCCAGATCGGGGATCCGGTCGCTGCCCTCGCGGCGCGCCGTGGCCTCCGCCTGGTTCAGCCGGGCGTGGGCCGCCGAGAGGGAGAGGTTGCCGGTCAGGGCCTCCTCCATCAGCCGGTCGAGCTGCGGATCGTCGAGGTCGTGCCACCACTTTTCGGCGGCGGCCTCTTCCCCGGTGTCGGAGAAGCCCGCCGGCAGGACGGGTGTGACCTCCTCGCGGGTGGGGGCGGTGCCGCAGCCGACCAGCAGCACGGTCAGCACCAGGGCCGTGCCGGGCAGCCACCATCGCAGTGTCGGGACCGGTTGCTGGTACGGCTCGCTGTGGTTCATTGCGCTCCCGGAGCGGGTCGAGGGGTCATCATTCTAGCAGGGCTCGCCATTCGAGCGCGCGGGCGGCCGGAAGTTCCGCCCGGGTCCAACGGAACGGGGATCCAACGAAAGAGGCCCCGCCGGGGCGGGGCCTCCAGGGCAGCGGGATGCGCCGTTATTCGGCGACGACGTTGGCCGCCTGCGGACCCTTGGGCCCCTCCTGGACCTCGAAGGTCACCTTCTGCCCCTCGGCCAGGGAGCGGAAGCCGTCCCCCTGGATGGCGGAGAAGTGGACGAACACGTCACCCTCACCGTTGTCGCGGGCGATGAAGCCGTAACCCTTGGCGTCGTTGAACCACTTTACACTACCTGTAGCCATTGTCTTGTTACCTTGAAGCGGGATGTGAAGTTGCTGTGCCAGCGCATTGGGAGGGCCAGGTCCGGGAAGCGTTCCGCAGGGGAGGGGCATCCGAATCGTGTCGCCGTCGCAAGGCGTCGGCCGATCCCTGTATAGCAGGCCGGGATGGGGCTGGCAAGCGGATCAGTCGCCGGCGGCCTCCAGCGCCTCGCTGGCGGCGAGCCACTCCTCTTCCAGGGCGGCGATGCGCGTGCGCAGCTCGGCCTGGCGGCGCTGGAGCTCGGTGCGTTCGTCGTGGCGCTCCGGGTCGGTGTAGAGCGCGGGCTCGGCCAGTGCCGTCTCCACCGTGGCGCGCTCCGCCTCGGCGCGGGCCAGCTCCCGTTCCGCCCGCTGGGCCGCCTGGCGCAGGGGCTTGTTCGCCTCCCGCCGGGCCGCCCGTTCGCGGCGGTCCGGGCGACTGTCGTCGGTCGCCCCGGAGGGGGAAGCCGCCTCGGTGGTCGGCGCGGCGCCGGCGTCCGGGGCGTCGGCGTGGCCCCACGGGTCCGCGGTGTCGCGCAGCCAGCGCCGGTACGCCTCGAGGTCGCCGTCGAAGGGGCGCACCCGGCCCTGGGCCACCAGCAGGAATTCATCGACGCTGTCGCGCAGCAGGTGGCGATCGTGGGTCACCAGGATCACCGTGCCCTCGAAATCCTGCAGGGCGAGGTCCAGGGCGTGGCGCATCTCCAGATCCAGGTGGTTGGTGGGCTCGTCCAGCAGCAGCAGGTTGGGGCGTTCCCAGGCGATCAGCGCCAGTGCCAGACGGGCGCGTTCGCCGCCGGAAAAGCGCTTCACCGGCGACAGGGCGTCGTCACCGTGAAAGCCGAAGCCGCCGAGGAAGTTGCGCCGGGTCTGGTCGTCGCAGTGGCGGTCGGTGCGCTGCAGGTGGAGCAGGGGGCTCGCCTCCGGATCCAGCGCCTCCAGCTGGTGCTGGGCGAAGTAGCCGATGGCCAGATGCTCGCCGGTGATGCGTTCGCCGGTGAGTGGTCCCTGTTCCCCGGCGATGGTCCGGATCAGGGTCGACTTGCCGGCCCCGTTGGGGCCGAGCAGACCGATGCGCTGCCCCGGCAGCAGGGTCAGGTCGACCCCGGAGAGTACCGGTGAACCGTCATAGCCGAGGTCGGCGCGGTCGAGGTTCAGCAGCGGCGTCGAGGACTTCTCCGAAGCCGGGAAGCTGAACTGGAAGGGGGAGTCCACGTGGGCCGGGGCGATGGCCTCCATGCGCTCCAGCGACTTCAGCCGGCTCTGGGCCTGGCGCGCCTTGTTGGCCTGGGCCCGGAAGCGGGCGATGAAACGCTCCATGTGGGCGATTTCCCGCTGCTGCTTCTGGTACATCGCCTGCTGCTGGGCCAGCTGCTCCGCCCGCTGGCGCTCGAAGGCGCTGTAGCCGCCCTTGTAGAGGGTCAGGGTGCGGTGCTCGAAATGGAGGATGTGGCTGCAGACATTGTCGAGGAAGTCGCGGTCGTGGGCCACCACCAGCAGGGTGCCGGGGTAGTCGCGCAGCCACTGTTCCAGCCACAGCACCGTCTCCAGGTCGAGGTGGTTGGTGGGCTCGTCGAGGAGCAGCAGGTCGGAGGGGCGGATCAGTGCCCGGGCCAGGTTCAGGCGCATGCGCCAGCCGCCGGAGAAGTGGCCCACCGGCTGCTCGATGGCTGCGGGGGAGAAACCGAGACCGGTGAGCAGCTGCTCGGCCCGGGTGCGCAGGGTGTAGCCGTCGAGATCGGCCAGTTCGCCGTGCAGGCGGACCATCTCCGCGTCGTCCCCGCGTGCCTCGGCGGCGGTCAGGGCGTCCTGCACCGCCTGCCATTCGGTGTGGCCGGCGAGGACGTAGTCCACGGCCGTGGCGTCGATGGCCTCGATCTCCTGGGCCATGTGGGCGATGCGGGTGTCCGGCGGGAGGTTGACCCGGCCGGCGTCGGGCGCGGTCTCGCCGAGGAGCAGGCGGAACAGGGTCGACTTGCCGGAGCCGTTGCGTCCGGAGACGCCGACCTTCCAGCCGGCGTGGAGGGTGGCGCTGGCGTCCTGGAGGAGGACTTCGCCGCCCTGACGCAGTTCCAGGCCCTGGATGTTCAGCACGCTGGGTTGTCCTCGTTGGTGGGTGGTGGTGCCGGAGGCCCGGACCAGCTTCCCGGAGCCTCCTGAACAGAGGCCGGCCACTCACCCATCTGCAGGAAATCGCCTGGGGTGAGGATACGGACGCCGTGAAAGGGGTCGAGTTCCAGCAGGTCGGTATCGCCCGTGATGATGGCTCGGGCCTCGCCGTGGATGGCGACTTCGAGGAACTTGTCATCCTCTGGATCGCGGCAGGCCTGGATGGGAGAGGGCGTGGTGACCACCCGGGCAACGCCGCCGAGGAGGCGGATGAACTGCTGGCGCTCCTCCTGGCTGAGCCAAGGGTCGAACTTTGGCCGGTCGAGCACCGCAACCAGCTCCCGCAGGGTGGCCTCCGATACCAGCAGAACGCCGTGCTCCAGGGCGTGGTCCACGGCTCGGGCCGCCGTGCCCGATGGCACCAGCAGTCGGCTGACCAGCAGGTTGGTGTCCAGAACCCAGGTATCCGGGGTGCCGTGCGGGGTGCCGTCGGGCTCAGTCATCGGCCAGTAACTGGTCGAGCTTCTCCTGGGTGAGGCCGGTGGACTCGGCCCGCTGGCCGATCTGGTCACAGAAGCGCTGAAACTCATCGATGTTGAGGCGCACCAGGCGCTGGTACTCGGAGGGCGAGAGAACCACGGCGACATCACGCCTCTGCCGCTGGATCATCACCGGCTCCTTGCGCGCGGCCTCGATGACTCCGGCCAACCCTTGCTTGGCCTCACTGGCAGTGACGGTACGCATTTCCGTTCTCCTGACCTGTTTTGTACAAAATATACAATAGTCCGGGAGTCCCCGCCATGAGAAATGACCGTGACGCCAGGGGGCGCTGTTCCGACTCAGCCGCCGGCGGCCTTGCGCGCCTTCTTGCGCTCGTTCTCCTGCAGCTGCTTCTTGCGCAGGCGGATGGACTCCGGGGTCACCTCCACCAGTTCATCGTCGTCGATGTACTCCAGCGCCTGCTCCAGGGTCATGCGCACCGGCGGGGTCAGGACGATGTTCTCGTCGGAGCCGGAGGCGCGCATGTTGTCGAGTTTCTTGCCCTTGGTCGGGTTGACGGTCATGTCGTCGCCGCGCGAGTTGGCGCCGATGATCATGCCCTCGTAGACCTCGACGCCGGGGTCGATGAACAGCTTGCCGCGCTCCTGCAGGTTGAACAGCGAGAAGCCCAGCGCCTTGCCGGTGACCATGGAGACCAGCACGCCGTTGCGCCGCTCGCCGCTGCCGCCGCCCTTCACCGGGCCGTAGTGGTCGAAGCGGCTGGTGAGGATGCCGCTGCCGGAGGTCAGGGTGAGGAACTGGCCGCGGAAGCCGATGAGCCCGCGCGACGGGATGATGAAGTCGAGCCGCACGCGCCCCGTGCCGTCGGGGAGCATGTTGGTCATCTCGCCGCCGCGCTGGCCGAGCTCCTCCATGACGCCGCCCTGGTGCTGCTCCTCGACGTCGAGGATCAGCTCCTCGTAGGGCTCCTCGGGGCCGTTCTCGGTCTGGCGGACGATGACCTCGGGGCGCGAGACGCCGAGCTCGTACCCCTCGCGCCGCATGGACTCGATGAGCACGGAGAGGTGCAGTTCGCCGCGCCCGGAGACCTTGAACTTCTCCGGCGAGTCGCCCTCTTCCACGCGCAGGGCGACGTTGTGGACCAGCTCCTTCTCCAGCCGCTCCTTGATGTTGCGGCTGGTGACGTACTTGCCTTCGCGGCCGGCGAACGGCGAGTCGTTGACCTGGAAGGTCATGGAGACGGTGGGCTCGTCCACGGTGAGCGCCGGGCGCGCCTCGGGGTTCTCGGGCGAGCAGATGGTCTCGGAGATGAACAGCTCCGGGATGCCGGTGATGCCGATGATGTCGCCGGCGTAGGCGACATCGGTCTCCACCCGCTCGAGGCCCATGTGGGCGAGGACCTGGCCGACGCGCCCGCGGCGGGTACCGCCCTCGCGGTCGACCACCACCACGGACTGGTTGGGCGAGACCTGCCCCCGGGTGATGCGGCCGATGCCGATGACACCGAGGTAGGTGGAGTAGTCCAGCGACGAGATCTGCATCTGGAGCGGCGCGTCCGGGTCCACGTCGGGGGCCGGGACGCGGTCGACGATGGCCTGGAAGAGCGGCTCCATGGAATCGGTCAGGGCGTCCGGCTCCTCGCCGGCGATGCCGTTGAGGGCCGAGGCGTAGATGATCGGGAAATCGAGCTGCTCGTCGCTGGCGCCGAGGGTGTCGAACAGGTCGAAGACCTGATCCAACACCCAGTCGGGCCGCGCCCCCGGGCGGTCGACCTTGTTGACCACCACGATGGGCTTGAGACCCCAGGAGAACGCCTTCTCGGTGACGAAGCGGGTCTGCGGCATGGGGCCATCCACGGCGTCCACCAGCAGCAGCACCGAGTCGACCATGGACATGACGCGCTCCACCTCGCCGCCGAAGTCGGCGTGGCCGGGGGTGTCGACGATGTTGATGCGGTAGTCGCCCCACTCCAGGGCGGTGTTCTTGGAGAGGATGGTGATGCCGCGCTCACGCTCCTGGTCGTTGGAGTCCATGATGCGCTCGCCGTCCTGGTCGCGGCGGTCCAGGGTGTTGGACTGGCGCAGGAGCTGGTCGACCAGGGTGGTCTTGCCGTGGTCGACGTGGGCGATGATGGCGATGTTGCGGAGTTTCTCGATCAAGACGGCCTCGGGTACGGAATGATTGCGGAAGATCCGCCGATCATACGCGAAAGCGGCCGTCTTGACAGGGGTGGGTTCAGGTGGGCTTGCGGATCAGCTTGTCCAGTTCCACCACATGGTCCCCGTGGACCCCCTGTACCAGGGCGGGGCCGTGGTAGCCGTAGAGCCGCGACACCTCGTGGGCGAGGCGGTAGGCGGCGGCATCCGAGTCGGCGAAGACCACGTGCTGGGCAAAGCCGTTCTTGCCGTAGAACACCACCTCCCAGCCGTAGGGGTACGCCTGGATCTGCAGGGGGTACTCCCGGGCGTGGGAGGCCGGAACCAGTGGGGTGCTGGCGGTGTTGCTCGCCATGGCGGACTAGACGTACTTGCCGGCAGCGCCAACGATGATGGTCACCAGACCGACGAGGGCGTTGATCCCCACCAGCCAGCGGATCTGGCCCAGATTGCGGCCGCCTTCCTGCCAGTCGCCGGCGGCGACGGCCTTCTTCAGGCGCCGGTACGGGGCGAAGAAGACGTGCAGGAAGATCAGGATCATGATGTAGCCCAGACCCATCATGGTGTGAACATAGGCGGGGGCGAATTCCATGCCGCCGTACACCCCGAAGATGTACCAGTAGCCGGTGGCCAGGATGATCACGAGGGAGGCCCAGACCCACGGGAAGAAACGGCGGAAGATGCCGTTCCACAGCTTCAGGCGCTCCGGCGCCTCCAGGCTCTCCACGGCGGCGGGCCGGGTGAACATGTAGGCGAAGAACATGCCGCCGACCCAGATGACGACGGCCAGGACGTGCAGTGCGATGGCGAGGGCTTGCATGGTTGTGAATCGACCTCCGGACGTTGGTTGCAATCGTTGACGGGCAGCCCCGGCTGCGGATGGAGCGCCCTGTGAGCCCACAGTATGCCACACCGGCGGGAACGGCCCCATGGGGCTGCCGGGGTCAGTCGCCCCCCGGCGGTGTGAAGTAGCGGCGCAGGTCGTCGTTGTCCGCCGGCTCCGTCTCCTCGCGGAGCTCCTGCTCCGAACGCGGCGGCGCGCGGCGATGCTCGACCTCCTCACCGTCCCTCTCCTTGCGCCGGGTCTGCTCCGGGTCGGTCAGCCAGCCCTGGATGCGGCGGGTCAGCACCCCTTCGGCGGGGCTGTCGCGCCCGGTACCGGGGAGGATGTCCTGGCGGTAGTGCTCGTTGCCGCCGCGGCGGACGCTGCGCCGGCGCTCATCCGCGGTATCCACCACCGCTCGCGGCCCGCGCCGGAAGAAGATGTCCAGCACCGGCCGTTCCAGCGCCTCCAGCTGCGCCAGGACGCGGGCCTCGTCATCGCCGCCCGGCAGGGGGGTATTGATCAGGACCAGGGCGTGGAGTTCCGGTTCGTCGCCGTGCTGGTCAAGGAAGGCGAGGGCGTCCAGGGCGCCCTGTTCGTGGCCGATGATCACCAGTTTCCGTTCCCCCTGCTCGATGGCGTCCACCAGCCAGTTCAGGCCGGCACGCAGGCGCGCACTGCTCTCTTCCGCGTCGGCGCGTGCCATGGCCAGGGTCACCCAGCCATGGTCGGCCAGCGCCCGGCGCAGGGGGGCGATGGCCCCCGGCGCCTCGGGGTGTTCTCCCCGTCCGCCGATGAGCAGAACGCCGCCGCGCACCTCCGAGCGATCGGCCCGGCGGAGCACCGCGAAGACCTCTTCGTCGTCGGCGTCCAGCCAGACCGCCTCGCCCTGGGTCAGGCGCCCCTCCCGGGGGTGGCTGCGCTCGGCGGCCGCCGGCCACGCCACCACCAGCAGCAGGGCGAGGAGTCCGGCGTGGCGGCGGATGGCGGGCGGTGCGTTCCGGTGCATGGTCGAAATCCCGTGCGGTCGAGGGTCTCCCCGGATGGGTCCGGTCGGGGCAGTATAAAGTCGGTCGGGTCGTGAAAAACAGCCACCTTTGGGGTAGAGTAGCGCCTTTCCATGCAGGCATCGAATCGAGGAAGCAACCATGGCCGACGCACTCATCGCCCCCTCCATCCTGTCCGCCGAGTTCGCCCGGCTCGGCGAGGAGGTGGACAACGTCCTCCAGGCGGGGGCCGACATCGTCCATTTCGACGTCATGGACAACCACTACGTGCCGAACCTGACCATCGGGCCGCTGGTCTGCGAGGCGCTGCGCAAGAACGGCGTCACCGCGCCCATCGACGTCCATCTGATGGTCAAGCCGGTGGATCGGATCATCCCCGATTTCGCCGAGGCCGGTGCCAGCATCATCACCTTCCACCCGGAGGCCAGCGAGCATGTCCACCGCAGCCTGCAGCTGATCAAGCACCACGGCTGCAAGTGCGGCCTGGTGTTCAACCCGGCGACGCCGCTGGACTATCTGCGCCACGTCATCGACGAGATCGACATGGTCCTGATCATGTCGGTGAACCCCGGCTTCGGCGGTCAGGCCTTCATCCCCGAGGCGCTGAACAAGCTGCGCGAGGCGCGCCGGATCATCGACGAGTCCGGCCGCGACATCCGGCTGGAGATCGACGGCGGCGTGAAGGCGGAGAACATCGGCGAGATCGCCGCCGCCGGGGCCGATACCTTCGTCGCCGGCTCGGCGATCTTCGGCAAGCCCGACTACAAGGCCGTGATCGACGAGATGCGCGCCGAGATCGCCAGGGCCGGTTGAGGTCGGGGAATGCAGCCGCGACTGATCATCTGTGACCTGGACGGCACGCTGGTGGACAGCGTGCCCGATCTGGCCCATTGCGTGGACAACATGCTCGCCGCCCTCGGTCGTGAGCCGGCCGGCGAGGCGAAGGTGCGTGACTGGGTCGGCAACGGCGTCGAGCGGCTGGTGCGCCGGGCGCTGGTGGGGCAGCTGGAGGGCGAGCCGGACGAGGCCGACTTTCAGCAGGCCTACCCGCTCTTCCTCGAGTGCTACGCCGAGCATGCCAGCCGCGACAGCCGCTGTTACCCCGGGGTCGAGGCGGGGCTCGAGGCGCTGGCCGCCCGGGGGCTGCCCCTGGCCTGCATCACCAACAAGGCCGAGCGCTTCACCCTGCCGCTGCTGCGCGACCTGGGGCTGAGCGACCATTTCGGCATGGTGGTGGCCGGCGACACCCTGGCGCGGAGCAAGCCGGATCCCCTGCCGTTGCTGCACGTGGCCGAACACTACGGCGTGGCGCCGGACGGCGTGCTGATGGTCGGCGACTCGGTCTCCGACGTGAAGGCCGCCCGGGCCGCCGGCGTGGCCGTGGTCTGCATGAGCTACGGCTACAACCACGGCCGCGACATCCGCGAGATGGGGCCGGACGCCGTGCTGGACCGGCTGGATGAACTGCCGGCCCTGCTCGACGCCGGCCTCCCGGCGGCCTCCTGAGGGTCCGCATGCGCGAGGGGAAGGGATGACCGAAGACGAGCTGCAGCGGCTGGCGGCGGCGGGCTACCAGCGCGTGCCGCTGGTGCGCGAGGTGTTCGCCGATCTCGAGACCGCGCTGTCGGTCTACCTCAAGCTCGCCCGCGGTCGCTACAGCTACCTGTTCGAATCGGTCCACGGCGGCGAGAAGTGGGGCCGCTACTCGATCATCGGTCTGCCGTGTCGCGAGGTGATCCGGGTGCGCGGCGAAACCATCGAGGTGGAGCGCGACGGTGACGTGGTCGAGACCGCCACCCGGCGCGACCCGCTGGCCTGGATCGAGGACTACCGCCAGGGGCTGAAGGTGGCCGAGCCGCCCGGCCTGCCGCGCTTCTTCGGCGGTCTGGTCGGGTATTTCGGCTACGACACCGTGCGCTACGCCGAGCCGCGTCTGGCCGGGGTGGAGAAGCCCGACGCCCTCGGCGACCCCGACATCCTGCTGCTGCGCTCGGAAGAGGTGGCGGTGTTCGACAATCTGCGCGGCAAGCTGTCGCTGATCGTCCACGTCGATCCGCGCGAGGGCGATGCCCTGGAGCGCGGCACGGCGCGCCTCGATGAGCTCGAGGCGCAGCTGGCCGAGCCGCTGCAGTGGCCGGCGGCCGAGGCCAGCGGCGCCGCCGTCGCCGAGCACGACTTCGTCTCCGGCTTTACCCAGGCCGGTTTCGAGGCGGCGGTGGCGCGGGCGCGGGAGTACATCGTCGACGGCGACATCATGCAGGTGGTGCTGTCGCAGCGGCTGTCGGTGCCGCTCAAGGCGCGGCCGCTGGACCTCTACCGCGCCCTGCGCACCCTCAACCCGTCGCCCTACATGTACTTCCTCGACCTCGGCGAGACGCGGGTGGTCGGCTCGTCGCCGGAGATCCTGGTGCGGCTGGAGGAGGGCGAGGTGACGGTGCGGCCCATCGCCGGCACCCGGCCGCGCGGGCGCGACGCGGACGCCCCCGCCGCCCCGGGCGGCGCGCGGCGGGGCGGGCCCCCCGCGCGCGCCCCGCCCCG
>CAZGJO010000008.1:0-13623 GCA_964525685.1 uncultured Ectothiorhodospiraceae bacterium
CCGATCGTGGCATCGGGCCGCGCAATGCGCAGGTTCCCGGCAATGGTGTCGGCGAACAGCTCGCTGCGCTGGGTCAGCACCGCCAGTTCCCGATAGAGGGTCGAGGCCGCCAGTTCCGCCACCGGCACCCCGCCCAAGCGAACCGTGCCGGCGTCGGGCACCACCAGGCGGGCAAACAGCGCCGCCACCGTGGACTTGCCGACCCCCGACGGACCGCCGAGCAGGGCGGTCTCACCCGCCGGCAGCCGCCAGTCGAGGTCCTCCAGCAACGGGGGGGCGTGGGGGAGCCAGCGCACGGTCACCCCTTCCAGGGCCAGGTCCGTTGCCCCGGAAGCGGCACGCGGGGCCGGCGGGTCCGGCGCCACCGGCTCGCTGGCCGCCACCTCGTTGAGCCGACGGGCGGCGGCCCGGGTGCGCCCGAGCTGGAACCAGGCCCCGGGCAGCGGCGTCAGCGCCTCGGCCAGACCCAGGGCGCCGAGCACCACCAGACCCAGGCCGGGCCCGGTCAGGTCGCCTCGCTCCCAGGCCACGATCCCGAGGGCGGCGGCCAGGGCCACACCGAGCTGGCCGACCAGAGTCGCCGTGGCCGTGCCGCCGGCCTCGGCCAGCGCCTGGCGCTCACGCCAGTGGCGGTAATCGGCCTCGGCCGCCGCCAGTTCGCGCCGGTGGGCAGCCAGTCCGCCGAAGATGCGCAGTTCCGCCAGCCCGCTGAACGCGTCCAGCGCCAGCGTCCGCACCCCCCGCTGCGCCTCGGCCAGCCGCTGGCCGGGACGGTGGCCCTGCCATGCGGCCAGCGCCGGCAGGCCGAGTCCGGCCACCGCCAGCCACGCCACCACCGGCAGCACCACCGCGGGCGCCCACACCGCCCCGGCCACCGCGGCCACCGCCAGCACCACCACCGCCGCCACGGTCGGCCCGATGACCCGCAGGTAGAGGCCGTCCAGGGTGTCGATGTCGGCGGTGATGCGGTTGAGCAGATCGGCGGAGCGAAAGCGTGCCAGCGCCCCGGGATCCAGCGGCGTCAGCCAGCGGAAGAAACGCCCGCGCAGGTCCGCCAGCAGGCGCAGGATCACCGCATGGTTCACCAGCCGCTCGGCGTAACGGGCCACGGTGCGACCGATGGCGAAGAAGCGGATCAGGCCCGACGGGATATAGACCTCCAGGCTCACCGCCATGCCGGCGGCGATGGCGATCCCCGCCAGGCCGGTGGCCGTGATGAACCAGCCGGAGGTGGCCAGCAGCCCGATCCCGGCCACCAGTGTCAGCGCGATCAGCAGGGTCCCGGCCAGCATCCCCGGGCGGTAGCGGCCCAGCAGGGCGAGATAGGGGCGCAGTTCAGTCATCACCGTCCTCGCTCAGCCGCCCCGCCTCGACCCGGAGCACGCGCTGGCCCAAAGCCCGCAGGCGGGGATGGTGGGTGGCGATGATCACCGTCGCCCCGGAGCGCGACAGGACGCGTTCCAGCGCGGCCACCAGGGCCGCCTCGCCGTCGGGGTCCAGACCCGCTGTGGGCTCGTCCAGCAGCAGCACCGGCGCCCCCTTGAGCAGCGTGCGCGCCAGGGCCACCCGCTGGGCCTGGCCGCCGGAGAGCGGCACGCCGCCTTCGCCGACCACGGTGTCGAGCCCCGCCGGCAGCGCCAGGGCGACCTCGGCGACCCCGGCCCACTCCGCCACCTCTTCCACCGCGGTGTCATCGGCGCCGGGGCGACCCAGCCGGATGTTCTCGCGCAGCGAGGTACTGAACAGGTGGGTCCGCTGACCCATCCAGGCCACCGCATGGGCGTCGGCACCGGCGGTCTCGCCGATGCGCACCGTCCCGGCCTCGGGCTCCACGAAACCGGCCAGCAGCGCCAGCAGCGTCGACTTTCCGCCCCCCGAGGGGCCGGTGAGAACCAGCCGCTCGCCCGGGGCCACGTGCAGATCCACCCCCTCGAGCCCGCGCCGGCCGTCCGGGTACGCCACCGTTACACCGTCCAGCGCCACCTCGGGGACGGCCCCCGGCTCGGATGCCGTGGCGGTCGCCGCGCCACCCGCCGGTTCCCCCTCGAACAGCGGTTGCAGCTCCGCCACGGCCCCGACGGCATCGGCCCGATCGTGGTAGTGGCTGGCCAGCTGTCGCAGCGGCATGAAGAACTCCGGGGCCAGCAGCAGCACGAACAGGCCGGTGAACAGGTCGAGCTCGCCGGCCGGGCCGAAGGTGAAATAGCCCAGCAGCCCGAAGCCGATGTAGATGGCCACCACCGCCACCGCCACGGCGGCAAAGAACTCCAGCACCGCCGAGGAGAGGAAGGCCACCCGCAGGGTCCGCAGGGTCCGCTGACGGTAGTCGTCGGCCACCGCCTCCACCTCGGCGGCACTGGCCTCCGTGTGGCCGAACAGACGCAGCGTCGTCAGGCCGCGCACCCGGTCCAGGAAGTGGCCGCTGGCGCGGGCCACCGCCGCCTGCTGGCGCCGGCTGATCTGCTCCGCCCCCATGCCGATGATGGCCCTGAAGGCGGGGATCAGCGGCGCGCTGAGCAGCAGCAGGGCGGCGGCGAGCCAGTCCACCAGCAGGACCGCCCCGCCGATGGCCAGCGGCACCACCACGGCGAGCCACGTCTGGGGGAGGAAGCGGGCGTAGTAGCCCTCCAGGGCCTGGAGCTGCTCGACATAGGCGGCGGCCAGCCGACCCGCCCGGTACTCGGCCAGATGGACCGGCCCCCGGGCGGCCAGATGATCGAACAGGCGCCCCCGCAGGGTCCCGATGATCCGGTCCGCCGCCCGAAGTCCGGCGACGTCCCGCAGCCAGCCGGCCAGCGTACGCGCCGCGACCACGGCCAACAGGGCCCCGAGGGTCGGGACCAGGGCGGGGGTCGGCCGTGCCTCGACCAGAAACCCGGCCAGCAGCCAGGCCAGGATCCCGGCCTGGGCGATGGTCAGAAGCCCCGCCGCCACCCCGGCCACGGTGGCCAGGGCGAGGGGGGCGCGGGCCGCGGCCGTCTGTTGCGACAGCCAGCGGCCGGGGGTCGCGGACGCGTTCACGCGCGGCTCCTAGTGGTAGCCCTCTCCAGCGCGCACCTTGCCTCGGAAGACCCAGTAGGTCCAGGCGCTGTACCCCATGACGATGGGCGTCACGAACAGCACACCGAGGATCAGGAAGAGCTGGCTCTCCGGCGCCGAAGCGGCATCCCAGATGGTGTGGTCGGGCGGCACCATGTACGGCCACTTGCTGGCCAGCAGCCCGCCGTAGGTGAACACGAAGATCGCCATGGTGGCCACGAACGGCTGCCCCTCATAGCGATGGCGCAGGGCCCGCCACAGGTAGCCGATGGCCAGCGCCGCGCCCAGCGGCAGCAGCCACATCGCCGGGTTCTCCAGCCAGCGGGTAAAGGCGCGCGGATCGATGAGCGGCGTGAACAGGCTCACCAGCACGAACAGCGCCACCACCGCCACCAGCGCGCGCGGTGCCAGGCGATAGGCCCACTCCTGGGTCTCGCCCTCGGTCTTGAGGATGAGCCAGGTCAGGCCCAGCAGGGTGTAGCCGGCCACCAGACCGATCCCGGTGAGTACCGTGAACGGGGTCAGCCAGTCCAGCGGCCCGCCGACGTAGACCAGACCCTCGGTCTCGAAGCCCTGGATGAAGGTGCCGACCACCGCCCCCTGGGCGAAGGCCGCCACCGTCGAGCCGCCGAAGAAGGCCCAGTTCCAGTACTTGCGCGAGCGGTCCCCCGCCTTGAAGCGGAACTCGAACGCCACCCCCCGGAAGATCAGCGCCGCCAGCAGCAGGAAGACGCCGATGTACAGGGCCGACAGATAGACCGAATAGACCAGCGGGAAGGCACCCAGCAGCCCGGCACCGCCAAGGATCAGCCAGGTCTCGTTGCCGTCCCAGACCGGGGCGACGGAGTTCATCATCACATCCCGGTCCCCCTCGCTGGGGGCGAACGGGAAGAGGATGCCGACCCCGAGGTCAAAGCCGTCCAGCAGGACGTACATGAATATCCCGACGGCGATGATCACCACCCAGGGTATCGTCAGGTCGAACATGGTGTACTACCTCCTCAGTGGCTGTTCAGGACCGGGCCGTGTCGGTGGCCGGGTCGTCAAAGGGCGTATCGCTGGCGGACATGGGCCGCTTGGCGTGCGCCGCCGCCTGCCCGGGCTCCTCGCCCTCCGGCCCCGACCGCACGATGCGGGTCAGGTAATAGAGGCCGGAGAAGAAGACCACCGCGTACACGGCGGCATAGCCGAGCAGCGAGAACAGGGCCATGCCGCCGGTGAGGCTGGGCGTCAGCCCCTCGGCGTGGGTCATGATCCCGTGGACCAGCCACGGCGCGCGCCCCACCTCGGTGACGAACCAGCCGGCCAGCACCGCCACGAACGGCGCCGGGATCATCCAGCTCAGCCCCTTCAGGAAGGGCCGCGACTCGGTCATCCGGCCGCGCCAGCGCAACCACAGACCCCAGAGCGCGAAGCCGATCATCACCATCCCGAGGGCGACCATGATCCGGAAGGACCAGAAGACGATCCCCACCGGCGGGCGCTCCTCGGCCGGCACCTCCTTGAGTCCGGGCACCTCCCCGTCCAGCTCATGGGTCAGCACCAGGCTCGCGGCATACGGGATCGAGACCTCGAAGTGGTTGGTCTCGTTGGCCGCGTCGGGGATGGCAAAGAGGTGGAACGGTGCCCCCTCCTTGGTCTCCCACGCCCCTTCCATGGCCGCCACCTTCATCGGCTGATGCTCGAAGGTGTTCAGGCCGTGGATGTCACCCACCACCAGCTGGGCCGGGGCGGCCACAGCCAGAACCCACAGCGTCATGGAGAGCGCCTTCTTGTGGATCGCGGGCTCCCGGTTGCGCAGCAGGTACCAGGCACTGACGCCGGCCACCACGAAGCCGCCGGTCAGCACCGAGGCCAGGGCCATGTGGAAGAAGCGCGGCCAGAAGGACGGATTGAAGATCGCCGCCATCCAGTCGGTGACGTGGAAGATCCCCTCCCGGAGCTCGAAGCCGGCCGGGGTCTGCATCCAGCTGTTGGCGGAGAGGATCCAGAACGACGAGATGAAGGTGCCGACGGCCACCATCAGCGCCGAGAACAGGAATGCCCCCGGCGGCACCTTGTTGCGGCCGAACAGCAGCACCCCGAGGAATGCCGCTTCAAGGAAGAAGGCGGTCACCACCTCGTAGGAGAGCACCGGCCCGAGGTAGTTGGCCGTGGCATAGGAGAACTCGCTCCAGTTGGTGCCGAACTGGAACGACATCACCAGCCCGGAGACCACCCCCATGCCGAAGACCACGGCGAAGATCTTGGTCCAGAAACGCGAGATCTGCTCGTAGACGGGGTCACCGGTTCGATAGTAGCGGGCCTCCAGAAAGGCGATGAAGGCCGCCAGTCCGATGGTGAACACCGGGAACAGGGCGTGGAAAGAGACCACGAACCCGAACTGAATACGTGAGAGAAGAAGTGGATCCAGCTCCATACTGACCTCCCGTTGGGAAGGCCCCGGAGAGGCGGCTGCAGCAACCGCCTCCCGGGGCCCGGATTCTCCGGGGCGCGCCCCGGCTCGATTTGGTGTGGTACGACGTTCCCCGACACCACTGCATGGAGCATGCCGACTCCCATCGATGGAGCCCGAGATGGCGTTTCACAGGCCATTCCCCCACTCTCACCGGGCATTCAGAAGACAGATCAGGCAGTCAGATCCCCCTCCCTCGGCAAAGAGACTGTCATAATCGTCACCTCACCCCGCCATGGCGCAAAGGCCCGCGCAGCACCCCCGCCCGCCCTTCTGATAGAATGCAGCGCCGAATGCCGCAGTGGTTGTCCGCCCGATGTCCGATTTCCCGCAAGCCAGCCTGGTCCTCTACAAGGGGCGCCCCGCCCGGGTCGTCACCGCCGACGACAAGATCGCCATCGAACTGCCCGATGGCGGCGAGAAGCGGGTCCGTCCCAAGGACGTCGTCCCGCTCCACCCCGGCCCGGCGCCATCGCCGGGCGAGCTGGGCGAGGCCGATCCGGCCGCCAGCGCCCCCGACGGTCCGCTGGACGAGGCGCGCCAGCTGCTGGCCGGGGAGACCACCACCCTGGCGGAGCTGGCGGAGCTCGCCTTCGATACATTCTCTCCGGCCACCGCCTGGACCACCTGGCAGGCGGTGGCCGACGGCCTGCTCTTCTCCGGTGAACCGGCGGCCGTCGCGGTCCACGACGACGACACCGTGGCCGCCGAGCGCCAGCGGCGCGACGAGAAGGCCGCGGCGGCCGAGGCGTGGAGCGGGCTCATCGAGCGCCTGCGCGAAGGGCGCCACGAGGCCGACGACGTCAAGGCACTGGCCGAGGTGGAACGGGTGGCGCTGGGATCGAGCCAGCACAGTCGGATCCTGCGCGAGCTGGAACTGGCCGAGGAGCCGGAGGCGGCCCACCGACTGCTGCTGCGGGTCGGCTACTGGGCGCACGACAACCCCCATCCGCGCCGCTTCGGCGCCCCGGAGGGCACCCCGGAGCTGGCCGTGCCGACGCCGCCGGAGGCCGGCCGTCGCGACCTCACCCACCTGACCGCCCTGGCCATCGACGACGCGGGCAACCAGGACCCCGACGACGCCATCAGCGTCGACGGCGACTGGCTCTGGGTCCATGTGGCCGATGCCGGGGCCATTGCCGGACCCGACGACGCCCTGGATCGGACCGCGCGCGAACGCGGCGCCAGCCTCTACCTCCCCGAGGGCACCGCCCCGATGCTGCCGGGCGCAGCGGTGGAGCGGCTGGGTCTCGGCCTGGCCAGCGAGTCCCCGGCGCTCTCCTTCGGCATCCGGCTCGACGCCGACGGCACCATCAGCGACTTCGACGTCACTCCGAGCCGCGTGCGGGTCACCCGGCTCTCCTACGACGAGGCGGACCAGCGTCTGGACGCGTCGCCGCTGGTCGAACTGCGCCAGCTGACCGACCGCTTCCAGGCGCGTCGCGCCGGCGCCGGGGCCACCTTCATCAGCATCCCGGAGGTCAGCGTCAAGGTGCGCGACGGCGCCGTCAGCCTGCGACCGCTGCCGCCCCTGACCAGCCGCCAGCTGGTCACCGAGGCGATGCTGCTCACCGGCGAAGCGGCGGCGCGCTTCGCCCAGAGCGAGGGCTTCGCCTTCCCCTACTCCACCCAGCCGCCGCCGGAGAGCCGTCCGGAGGGCGACGATCTGGCCAGCCAGTTCGCCCTGCGCCGGCAGATGCGTCCGGCCCGGCTGCGCTCGGCGCCGGAACCCCACGCCGGGGTCGGGCTGGACCAGTACACCCAGGTCACCAGTCCGCTGCGCCGCTATCTGGATCTGGTGGCCCACCAGCAGCTGCGCGCCCACCTCACCGGCGGCACGCCGCTGGATCAGGAGGCGCTGCTGGAGCGCGTGGCGGCCTTCGACGCGGTGGTCGGCGGCCTGCGGCGCAGCGAACGGCTCTCCAACCAGCACTGGAAGCTGGTCTGGCTGCTGCAGCATCCGGACTGGGAGGGGACCGGCATCGTGGTGGAGCTGGGCGAGCGCAAGAGCCGGGTCTTCATCCCGGAGCTGGGGCTGGAGACGATGATGAAGCTGCCGGGCGGCACGGCGCTCAACGATGAGTTGACACTGCGTGTGGCGGGGGTGGACCTGCCGGCGCTGGAGGCGCGGTTCCGGTACCGCTGAGGGCGGAGAGAACGATGATCCTTTATCCGAAGCGGGACGGGTTGCTGGCGGCGGGGGCCTTTGTCCTCGGTCTGCTGCTGGCGGCGTGGTTGCTGCGCGGTCCGGGCGACGGGGCCATCGCGGTGACCTTCGAAAATGCGGGGGACAGCGCCATCGTGTCGGTGACCGTGACCCACGGCATTGCCGATCTGCAGGAGACCATCGAGTTCTACCGGCTGGCGCCCGGGGAGCGGCGGCGCATCCATCTCAATCGCGATCCGGGGCCGGGATACGATGTCGTGGCACGCTACGCCGACGGCCACGAGACGTCTTTCTGCGCCAACACGGGGGTGGACGCGCGCCGCCAGCACGTGACCTTTCGCCGCTGAAGATTGTCCGGCATCGTTTGATGCCCGGTATGTTACGGTATATCATTACGGGCATGTGCGGCGGCAGACCGCACCTGCTTCTTCATTTTCATCCCCACGAAATCAGAACCAACGACGGGAGTTGAGCCAACATGAAACGTCATAACATCGCTATTGCCGCGGCCCTGGCGGCCGGCGCGCCCCTGGCCGCCCAGGCCAGCGAGCAGGTCACCTCGGGGACCGACTTCAACCCCGCCATCTCGGTGATACTGGATGGGGTCTACTTCAACGAGTTCAGCGGTCACGCCCACGACCCGGCCGGGTTCGACGGCGGGCACGACCATGAGCACGATCACGGGCACGGCCACGACCACGGGCTCGATGACGGCTTCAACATGCGCCACACCGAGATCGTCTTCGAGGGCACCCTGGACCCCTACTTCGACGCCAACGCCACGCTGGCCATCGAGGGAACCGACGGCGTCGCGCTGGAAGAGGGCTACATCACCACCCGCGCCCTGCCCGCCGGGCTGCAGGTCAAGGCCGGCCGCTTCTTCTCCGGGGTCGGCTACATCAACGACAAGCACGAACACGACTGGCTGTTCGTCGACCGCCCGCTGGTCAACGAGCACCTGTTCGGCGACCACGGCCTGCAGGAGAACGGCGTGCAGCTGACCTGGATGCCGGCCACCGACAACTACCTGCTGTTCGGCCTGGAGGCGCTGAACGGCGAGAACGGCGGGGTGGCCAGCTATGAAGGGGCTGGCGGCGAACACGAATATTTCGATGATGATGATGATAATGAGTACAAGGAGGTCAAAACGACTCTCAGTGACCACGCCGGCCCGCGGCTTTTCACCGGTTTCATGAAGTTCGGCCCCGACCTCGGCTTCGACCACGCCGCCCAGTTCGGCCTCTCCTACGGCCACGCCCGGACGTGGCAGGACACCGAGGGACACGGTTCCGGCCTGGAACAGTGGGATGGTGATGCCTGGTTCGCCGGGTTCGATGCGGTCTACAAGTACGACAGTGGCCGCGATCACGGCCACGGCAACCTGGTCGTCCAGGCGGAGTACCTCTATCGCGAGATCGACGTCGACTACTGGCGCAAGGACGAGGACGGCGTTGCCGGCAATGCAGAGGGCAGCGGCACGTCCAAACAGGACGGACTGTACCTGCAGGCGGTCTACGGCTTCGCCCCGCGCTGGGACGTCGGACTGCGCTGGGAGGCCCTCGGCCTGACCAACGACGGTATGCCGAGCAACGAGGGTGATTTCCGTGAATTCTACGTCCCCGACCACGACACCTCGCACCGCACCTCGCTGCAGATGCGCTACATGCCGTCGGAGTTCTCCTACCTGCGCGCCCAGGTCAACCACCTGGACTATGCCGATGACCACGGGCACAGCGATGACGCCTGGGAGTTCATGCTGCAGTACAACGTCAGTCTGGGCGCCCACGGGGCCCACAGCTTCTGATACGGTACCATTCGAGAGCCAAGGAGGTTTGAAATGATCACACGCCTGCTTCTGGCCGGGGCGCTGCTGGGCGCCTCGGCCGGCGCGGCGGCGGTGGAGATCGCCGCCACCACTTCGAGCATGGGCGTGCTGGCGCGCGCCGTCGGCGGTGACGCGGTCAGCGTCACGGTGATGGCGCCGCCCGATCGCGATGTCCACCACCTGGAGGCGCGGCCGAGCATGATGCGCGATCTGCGGCGTGCCGATCTGGTGGTCGCCGTTGGGGCCGAGCTGGAGGAGGGCTGGCTGCCCGCCGCCCTGAGTCGGGCCCACAACCCCGACGTCCGGGTGGGCACCCGCGGCTATTTCGAGGCCGCCGCCCAGGTGGACCTGCTGGACGCCGGCGGCGCCGCCGACCGGGCCCAGGGCGACGTCCACCCCACCGGCAACCCCCACGTCAACATGGATCCGGTGCGCATGCAGACGGTCGCCACCGCCCTGGCCGAGCGCCTGGGTGAGCTGGACGAGGCCAACCGGGAGACCTACCGCGACAACGCCGAGGCCTTCCGGACGGCCGTGGACGCGCGCCTGGACGACTGGCGTGACCGGCTGGCCGACGCCCCCGGCGTGGTCCTCTACCACAAGGACGCCGACTACCTGATGCATCGCTTCGATGTCCCCATCCACGGTTATGTGGAGCCGCTCCCCGGGATACCGCCCACGGCCCGCCATCTGCGCGACCTCATCGGTGAACTGGAGGGGGTCGCCGGGGGCGTGGTCCTGCGGACCGAATACCAGGCGTCCCGTGGCCCGGAACGGGTGGCCGAGGCGCTCGGCTGGCCCCACCACGGGCTGCCGCTGGATCCGCCGGTGGACGCCACCACCGAGGACTACCTCGACACCCTGGAGATGTGGATCGACGCCGTGGCCACGGGGGCCTGATGCCGCCCGTCGACGCCCCGCCTCTCATCGAGGCCCGCGGCGTGGTCGCGGGCCACGACAGTCCGGTGGTCGGGCCGCTGGACCTGACCCTTCACCCCGGTGAGGTGGTCGGTCTCGGCGGCCCCAACGGGGCGGGGAAGTCGACCTTCCTGCACGCCCTGGCGGGGAACGGCACCGTCTTCGAGGGGACTGTCCGGCGGGCCCCGGGCCTGCAGCTGGCCATCCAGCCGCAGCGCCCGGAACGCCCGGCGGAGCTCCCCCTCACCGGCCGTGAACTCCTCGCCGTCATGGGCATCCACACGCCGCCCGAAAGTCTCGTCCCGCTGCTGGAGCAACGCATCGACACGCTCTCCGGCGGCCAGTACCAGCTCCTGATCATCCAGGCGTGTCTCGGCGGCGACGCGCCGCTGGTCCTGCTGGACGAGCCCACGAACAATCTGGACCCCGCCACCGTCGCCGGGCTGGCCGCGCTCATCGACGCGGCCGCCGAGGCCGGGCGCGGGGTCCTGGTCATCAGCCACGAGCGCCCCTTCCTGGAGCGGGTCTGCCATCGCCGGGTGGAGGTCGCCCCATGGACCTGAGCGTGCTGACCGGTCCCCTCTTCCGCATCCCGCTGCTGGTCGGGCTCGTGACCGCCATGGTCCTGCCCCTGCTGGGCCTGTGGCTGCGGCTGCGCGGGGAGTGGCTGGCCGCCCTCGGCCTCGGCCACCTCGGGGGAGCCGGTTTTCTCGCCGGCCACGCCGCCGGCCTGCCGGTGCCGGTGGCCGGTCCGCTGGCCGCCGCCGTGGCCGCCGCCATCAAGACCGTGCTGCCGCGCCGGGAGAACAGCGCCTACGGCCTGATGATCCTCGCCGGCTGGGCCGGCGGCCTGCTCATTGCCGCCAACAGCCACCTCGGCGAGATGGCCAGCCACGCGCTGCTCGACGGCCAGCTCTATTTCACCGGCCCCGAGCACCTGCTCGGCCTGGGCTTGCTCGCCCTGGTGACCGCCGTCGCCCTGCCGTGGCTCTCCCGGCGGCTGCTGCGCGCCCGCCTGTTCCCCGCCTTCGAGCGCGCCAACGGTCTGCCGGCCTGGCGCTGGCACTTCGGCTTCGACCTGCTGGTGGCCGCCGCCCTGACCCTGGCGACCACGGCCATCGGCCTGATGGCCGCCTTCGCCCTGGCCTTCCTGCCACCGTGGGTCGCCTTCCGCCGGGCGAGCTCGTGGCGCCGCGCCCTGATCTGGGCCCCCGCCATCGGCGTACTCGCCTACCTGGCCGCCTTCGTCCTGGCCGGGGCACTGGACCAGCCCTTCGGCCCGGTGCTGGTGGCCACCCTCCTGGTCACCGCCCTGCCCGGGGCCTGGCCGCGGCGGACATAACTGGAAACGCGCCGGCAACTCCGCCACCATGGGGGCCTCCACGCCGAAGCGAGAGAGGCCGATGACCACCGTCACCCATCTGATGCTCGATGTCCTCAAGCCCCACGAGCCCACCGCCGTGGATTTCGCCCGCGCCCTGACCGAGCGGGTCGGGGCCGCCGAGGTGGTGGTGGAGGTCCGGGAGATGGACGACAAGACCCAGACCCTGGAGGTGATGGTCGAGGGCACTGCCCTGGATCCCGAGGGGATCGCCGCCGCCATCAGCGAGCTGGGCGGGTCGCTGCACAGTGTCGATCGCGTGGTGGTGCACCGGGATGATCCAGGATCTGCGTGAACGCCTGCGGCTGGTCCACGCGGTCACCGGCGAGGGCCGGGGGATCGCGCGGCGCTATCTGGTGGTCAACGGCTTCGACGGCGCCCTGACCATGGTCGGTATCATCGCCGGCTTCTACCTGGCCCCGACGGTGGATCTGGCGGTGGTCATCAGCGCCTGCCTCGGTGCCGCCGTGGCCCTCGGGGTCAGCGGGGTCTCCGGGGCGCTCATCAGCGAGTCGGCGGAACAGCGGCGGGCGCTCAACGAGCTGGAAGGGGCCATGCTCACCGATCTGAGCGCCTCGGCCCACGGCTGGGCGGCGCGCCTGCTGCCGCCCTTTATCGCGCTGGTCAACGGCGGCTCCCCGTTCCTCATCGCCGCCATCATCATCACCCCCATCTGGCTCGCCCACCACGGGGTGCCGATGCCGCTGGGGGCGCTGGAGACGGCGCTGCTGGTGGCGCTGGCCATCCTCTTCGGGCTGGGGCTCTACCTGGGCCGCATCGCCGGCCGCGCCCTGTGGCGGGCGGCCCTGCAGACCCTGGTCATCGCCGGAGTCACCCTGGTGCTGGTGACACTGGTCAATGCCGGCGGGCCTTGACCCGCAGCCCCGCCGCGCAAACACTGGGCGCCGAGCACGCAACATGTCCCCGGAGTCACCATGACCCATTCCCCCAAGGAGGCCCCCGCCAGCCCCCTCGCCGAGACGCCGCTGGAGGTTCTGGAGCACAGCCCGCTGCTGGCGGCGCTGGTGGGTCATGACAACCAGCTCCACCACTGCAACCACGCCCTGCGCCAGCGCCTCGGCCGCACGCAGCCCGGGGAGTGCGGCTCGTTCGACGGGCTGTTCCAGCCGTGGGCGCGCCAGCGCATCCGCGAGGAGGCGCTGCCGGCGGCGCGCCGGGAGGGGCTCTGGGAAGGCGAGGCGAGCCTCAACCGCGGCGACGCCCCCATCCCGCTGCACGTGACCCTGGTGGCCGACATCCGCCCCGACCCGCCGGAACCGGGCCTGCTCCTGGCCCTGATGGTCCCGCGCACCGGCCTGCTCGAGGCCCCCGCCCACCCGGTCCCGAGCGCCACGGGCTCAACGGTCACGCCCCTTGAGCCGGAGACCGTGGCACTGCACCGGCTGGCGGTCCCCCTCTACCAGGAGACCCGCTTCCTGGACCCGGAGACCATCTCCTGCCTCGGCGCCGACGGCCACTACACCCGGATCCACACCCGGGGCAGCGTGCTGCTGGCCAGCCTGCCGCTGGGGAGCTTCGAGGCGGAACTGCCGGAGACCTTCCTGCGCGTCCACCGCAGTTACGTGGTCAACCTGGCCCACGTCGAGGCCCTGGTCCGCCAGGACGGCGGCCACGCCCTCCGCCTCACCGATCCCGGCAGCACCCTCGTGCCGGTGAGCCGACGCCGCCTGGCCCGTGTTCGGGAGCGGCTCGGCGCCGTTCATATGGAATAACATACCGCTCATGACCGAGGAAGTTGCACTCCGGAAAAACCCTTCGCGACCCCGGGGGTCCACAGCGTAGACTATCGCGTCTCGCCCCGCGCGCCGGGGAGCCGG
>CAZGJO010000008.1:13723-21473 GCA_964525685.1 uncultured Ectothiorhodospiraceae bacterium
CGTCTCGCCCCGCGCGCCGGGGAGCCGGTATCGCGACCCGCGAGGAATTCGGGAGTGACAGTGACGAGACGAACATGACTACGGAATCCTCCGCAGTCGTCATGCATCTGCTGGTGGTCGAAGACAACCCCGACGACGCCCTGTTGGTCGAGGAGTACCTCGATCTCTCACCCATGGTCGACTGCACCCTGCACCGCGCCACCCGCCTGGCCGAGGCGACCGAGTGGCTGAGCGAGAACCGCGTCGACGCCGTGCTCCTGGATCTCGGGCTGCCGGACAGCACCGGCATCGAGACCGTGCGCCGCTTCTTCGCGGAGGCCGGGCAGTGGCCGACCATCGTCCTCACCGGTCAGGACGATCTCGACACCGGTGTCGAGGCCATCCAGCTCGGCGCCCAGGACTATCTGGTCAAGGGCCGCCTGGACCCGGACCTGCTGGGCCGGGTGATGCTCTATGCCTCGGAGCGCAACCGCATCCAGGAGGAACTGCGCCTGCTGGCCGCGGCCTTCGAGTCGTCCCACGCCATCTTCATCACCAACCGCAAGGGCGTGATCAAGCGCGTCAATCCCGCCTTCGAGGAGCTCACCGGGTACCCCGCCGACGAGGCCATCGGCAAGACCCCGCGGCTGCTGAAGTCGGGGGAGCAAGATGAGGCGTTCTACGACGCCATGTGGGAGAGCCTGCAACGGGAAGGGCAGTGGAGCGGCGAGGTCTGGAACCGACGCAAGGACGGCACCATCTACCCGCAGTGGGAATCGATCACCGCGCTGTTCGACGGCCGCGGCCGGATCACCCACTACGTGGCCGTCTTCCACGACATCAGCCATCAGAAGGAGATGGAGGCCGCGCTGGAGCGGCGCGCCACCCACGACACCCTCACCGACCTGCTGAACCGGCGCAAGCTCGACGACCTGCTGGCCACCGAGGTGGCCCGCCACGCACGCGACGGCCAGCCGCTGGCCGTGCTGCTGCTGGACATCGACCACTTCAAGGCCTACAACGACACCCACGGCCACCAGGTGGGCGACCGCGTGCTGTGCAGCGTGGCCGAGGTCTTGAATGCGCGCATGCGCGTCACCGACCAGCCGGGCCGCTGGGGCGGCGAGGAGTTCCTGGCCATCCTGCCCAACACCGATGCCGACGGCGCCTGGACCCTGGCCGAAGAGATCCGGAGTGCTCTGGCCGACATGTCACCGGTGGTCGAGGGGGCCGGCAGCATCACCATCAGCGCCGGCGTCGCCACGCTGGCCGACGGCGAGACACCGGACGGGCTGGTCAAACGGGTCGATGACGCCCTCTACCGGGCCAAGGAGGAGGGCCGCAACCGCGTCATCCTGGCCGACCCACCGGCCGACTAGTCGAAGCGCATGGGCGACTCGTAGCCCGGCTGCGGCAGGTCGTCGATGTCCGAGGGCTCCTCGTCCTCCGCCGCCTCGGCGGCCTCGTCATCACGCAGCTGGATCAGCGCCGGGTCGACGAACATCTGCTCGTACTCCTCGCTCACCAGCATGGCCCCGAGGCGCTCCGCCTCGGTGAACTCGGCGTCGATGGCCTCGCGCTCCGCCGAGGCCAGCAGCCGCAGCTCCCGATCGCCGGTTATCGAGGCCAGATGGAACCAGAGGTAGGCCTGGAAGCGGCTCTCGGAGACCCCGAGTCCCTCGCGATACATGGTCCCGACGCGGAACTGGGCATTGGGTTCGCCGCGCTCCGCCGCCTGCCGCAGCCAGTCGAAGGCCCGGCCGTAGTCCTGCTCGGTGCCGATGCCGTAGTAGTACATCTCGCCCACGGCCATCTCCGCCAGCGGATGGCCGCGCTCCGCCGCCTTCGAGAACCAGTGGTAGGCGTGCGCCGGCGCCTGGCGGATGCCGAAGCCGGCGTAGTACATGGCGGCGACGTTGAGGATCGCCTCCAGGTTGTCCTCGCGGGCGGCCTCCAGGAACCAGCGGAAAGCGGCCGCGCGATCCTGTTCGAACCCCCGGCTGCCGTCCCGCAGGGCGCGGGCCAGGCGCACCTGGCTGATCACCTCGCCGGCCTCGGCCCGCAGGGTCAGCTTTTCGCGCTCCACCTCCGGCAGCGGCCGCCGGTCCGGGCCCCGTTCCAGCTCGAGGCCGAGTTCATCCAGCCCCATGCCGGGCCCCTCCGCGGGCGCCTCCTCTTCCCCCGGGCCATCGAGCTCGATCTCGGGCACCTCGTCGGTCAGGCGCACAGTGGCCTCCGCCATCGCCGGCGACGGCAGGGCCAGGGCCAGGATCAGCGCCGGGGCCGTCCCGATTGCAGCACGCACAGTCATGATGGCGGGCGTTGAACCTCTCTCGTCATGGTCGGGGCGCCAAAGGGGGCGCCGCTGATCTGGTATGGTACCGACATCAGCGGCCCTTCGCGCAATTTCTGGATAGTGACATGGACAATCTCGACACACAGCCCCTGCGCCTCGGGATCAGCAGCTGCCTGCTGGGCGAGGAGGTCCGCTTCGACGGCAACCACAAGCGCGACGCCTATATCCTCGGGACCCTGGGGCGCCACTTCGAATTCGTCTCCGTCTGCCCCGAGATGGCCATCGGCCTCGGCGTGCCGCGCCCGACCATTTGCCTCCAGGGCGATCCGGAGGCGCCGCGCGCCGTCGGCGTCCATCGCGAGGGGATGGACGTCACCGACGAGCTGACCACCTTCAGCCAACGGCAGGTGCGCGAACTGCCGCAGCTCTGCGGCTACATCCTCAAGTCGAAATCCCCCTCCTGCGGCATGGAGCGGGTCAAGGTCTACCGGCCCGGCGGTGGTCAGCCGCGCATGGGGCGCGGGATCTATGCCGAGGCGCTGATGGCCGCATACCCGGAACTGCCGGTGGAGGAGGAGGGTCGCCTCGGCGATCCCGACCTGCGCGACAACTTCCTGGAGCGGGTCTTCGCCTACCGGCGCTGGCAGGCCCTGGAGGCCACCGGCATCACCGCCGCCCGGCTGCAGGATTTCCACCGTGTCCACAAGCTCAGCCTGATGGCCCACGGCCAGGAGCACTACCGCCGACTCGGCCGGCTGGTGGCGGACGCCGGGCGGACGGACGACATCGAGGCGCTGGGGCGGGCCTATCTCGCCGACTTCATGGCCTCCCTGCGCCACCGCGCCACGCCGCGCCGCCATGCCAACGTGCTGATGCACATCATGGGCTACCTCAAACGGGTCATCGACAGCGATGACAAGGCGGAGCTGCTGGAGGTCATCGAGGGCCATCGCCAGGGGCTGCTGCCGCTGTCGGTGCCGCTGACGCTGCTCAAGCACCACTTCCGCCGCCACCCCAATGACTACGTGGCGGATCAGGTCTATCTCAACCCCTATCCGGCCGAGCTGCTCATCCGCGAGGGGCGCTGAACGCCCCGGAAATTAAAGTTTTTCCACCGTCGTCCGCAGTTCCCCTTACCAAGCGTCTGGGTAACAGGGCCGCACGAGCGGTCGAACGCCGCCCGAACGGCGGGCAGCGGGGAGAGGGACAGAGCCAATGGCCGATAACAATACCAGCGACAGTCGCGCCACCACCGGGAGTCCTCCGCACCCGGAGACCGACGATTCCGCACGGGCGACCCCCACGTCGGAGACCCCGGTGGAGGAGACCGGGGCGGACGCAGTCGAGGGGAGCGCCGAGGCGGGCCCGGAGGCGCCGGAGGACCCCTCTGCCGAGGAGGCCGTGGGAGAGCAGGCCACGGATCCCAGTAACGGAACCGGCGTCTTCCTGCGCTGGGAGCCGGAGGAGGAGGCCCTGTATGCCGACTTCGACCCCGAGTACGCCCAGGCGGCCCTGGATTCCGACACCCTCAAATCGTTGATCACGCAGGCCGGATACGCCGAGGTCTGCCTCTTCCGCGAGGTGGTCTCCCAGCTCATCCGCCAGCAGCGCGACTCCCGGCAGACCTTCAGCCTGCACATCGGGGGTCACCGGGATGCGCGGGTGGACATCACCGTGGACCCCAAGGGCCACCACGCCGAGGCCCGGCTGCTGCATCCGTGCGGCAACGGCCGCACCATCGACGAGGCGTTGCTCCGGGAGGCGCTGAGCGAGGCCGGCGTCACCCACGGGATCCGCGAGTCGGAATTCCCCCGGATCATCAAGGATCAGGGGCGCACCCTCACCGATCCCATCCTGATCGCCCAGGGGACCCAGCCGACCCACGGCGAGGACTCGCACTTCGTCAGCCTCATCCCCGACGCCGTCGAGCGCAAGCCACGCATGCTCGACGAGGATATCGTCGACTACCGCGATTTCGGCGGCATCATCACCGTCCACGAGGGCGACGAGCTCGTGCGCCGCACGCCGCCCACCGAGGGGACCGACGGCCACACCGTCACCGGCGAGACCATCCCGGCCCAGCCCGGCAAGACCCGTGACTTCAAGCTCGACAAGACCGTCCAGCTCAAGGAGGACGATCCCGATGTACTGGTCGCCGCCATCAGCGGCATGCCGGTGATCACCGATCAGGGGGCCAAGGTCGAGCAGACGGTGGAGCTGGACAATATCGACCTGAACGTCGGTCATGTCGATTTCGACGGCACCATCACCGTCAAGGGCGACATCATCGCCGGTATGCGCGTCACCGCCACCGGCGACATCAACGTCGGCGGCACCGTGGAGGCCGCCACCCTGCGCGCCGACGGCAACATCACCGTCAACGGCGGCATCCTCGGCCACGGCAATGTGCGCGACGAACAGGGGGAGCTGCGCAGGGAATCGGGGATGATCACCAGCGGCTGTACGGTGACCGCCCGCTTCATCAAGAACATCCTGGTGGAGGCCCAGGATTCGGTGGTCGCCCGCGATCTCATCAACAACAGCGAGGTCACCGCCTACAACCAGGTGCTGGTGGGCGGCAAGGGCGGGCCGGCCAAGGCGCAGATCGTCGGCGGCATGGTCCGCGCCACGGCGAAGATCGAGAGCGCCATCATCGGCTCCCCCCGCGCCACCCACACCCGCGTGGAGGTCGGCTACGATCCGGAGTTCCACAACCGCTACAAGGCGGCGCGCCAGGCGATCATCGAGAAGCAGCAGATGCTTGCCGACGTCGAGCGCATGGTGAATTTCTACCGCGGCAGCCCGGAGAAGGCGCGCGCGGCGGAGAAGGCCAAACCCGGCGTCCTGCAGAAGCTGGTCAAGACCCAGCGCCAGGCCAGGGCCGACCTGGCGCAACTCCAGGCCAACCTGGATGCGCTGGAAGAGGATCTGGAGCACATCCGCAAGGCGCGGGTGGTGGCCAAGCGTCAGGTCTATTCCAACGTCACCATCATCTTCGGGCCCAAGAGCCGTACCACCGACGAGGACCTGGAAGGCGGCAGCTTCGCCCTCCACGACCAGTGGATCACCTTTCGCAAGGGCAAGACCTGAGTCAGAAGGCGAGCATCCGCAACGCCACCACCACCAGCACCGCGGCGAACAGTCGCTTGAGCAGCACCACCGGCAAGGTGTGGGCCAGCCACGCCCCCAGCGGCGCGGTGGCCATGGCCGTCGGGGCGATGGCCGCCACCGCCGGCCAGTGGACCCAGCCGAGGCTCTGCGGCGGCCGCTCCGCCACCCCCGCCCCGCTGTAGACAAAGCCCGCCACGCCGGCCAGCGCCACCGGGATGCCCACCGCCGTGGCCGTCCCCACGGCGCGGGTCAGCGCCACGTTGTGCCAGACCAGCCACGGCACCGTCAGGGTGCCGCCGGCAACGCCCATGGGCGCCGCGATCCCGCCGATGACCGCGCCCCCCGCCAGCGCACCAGGCCAGCGCGGCGGCTGCCGGGCGGGCGGTGGTCGCCGCCCCAGCAGCATGTGGAGCGCCACCAGCAGCAGAAAGACGCCGAACAGGGCCGCCAGCGCCCCGCTCGACAGCCGTCCCACCAGCAGGGCGCCCACCAGCGCCCCCAGCGCGGCGCCGGGGACGAGACCGGTGAGCAGCGTGACATCCACGGCACCCCGCCGCGCATGGGCGATCAACGCCGAGGCCAGTGTGAACGGGATAGTCGCCAGCGCCGTCCCCACGGCCGCGTGCATCGCCCCGGCGTCATACCCCGCCGCCGCGAACCACAACGCCAGCGCCGGCACCACCACCAGACCGCCACCGATACCCATCAGGCCGCCCAGGAGGCCGGCCAGCGCGCCCAGGGCCAGGTAGAGGGTCAGCAATTCCATCATGCCCCCGCACCACCCGAGGACCGACACCCACTGTGATCCATTTCACATACCTGATTATACTGATGCGCTGGTAATATACCTATTTTGATCCACCGGCAAACCGGCAGACATAACAATGCACCGCACCCCGCAATGGCGCGGTCAGCACAAACACAGAACAGCGGGTACCACGCCCGGGAGGATACCATTCGTGGTTGCTGAACATGACAACCCCGCGCCCGGCGCGGCGCAGGACACCGGCGGGCTTGCCCCGCATCTGGCCGACACCTTTTTCCGGACCTGCGCAGACGGGCTCATGCTCACTGATGCCGACGGCAGGCTGCTGGCGGTCAACCCGGCCTTCTGCACCATGACCGGTTATACCGAAGAGGAAGCCATCGGGCGCAAACCCGGTGAACTCCTGGGTTCACCCCACACACCGGCGGATTTCTACCGCGAGGTCTTCGCCACCATCGCCGAACAGGGCTGGTGGCGCGGCGAGATCACCAATCGTCTGAAGGACGGCAGCCTGGCCATCCACACCGAAACCATTGCCCAGGTCCTCGACGAGGCGGGCCGCGTCAGCCACTACGTCTCCACCCTGGTGGACGTCAGCGAACTCCATACCGCCCGGGTTCTCGCCCAGCAGGAGCACGCCATCACCACTTCGGTGCTCAACAGCCTGCCGGGGATCTTCTTCCTGCTCGATCGTGAAGGCCGCAACTGGCGCTGCAACGGCGGCGCACGCGACTACATCGGACGCCCCAGGGAGTGGTGTAGCAATCCACCCCAGAATACCCACGAACTCTTCGACCCCGACTGGCACGCACCCGTGGACGAGGCGATCCGACAGGGTTTCGCCGACGGGCACGCCGAACTGGAGGCGGAGATCCGCCATTCCGAGGGCCACGCCACCCCGTTCCACTTCTCCGCCCATCGGGTAGACATCAACGGCCAGGACTACCTCTGCGGCATCGGCATCGACATGACCCGCCACCGCGATCTGGAGAACAACCTCCACCGCCTGGCCACCACCGATCCCCTGACCGGCGCCCTGAATCGCCGCGCCATGGAGGAACGGCTGCACGACGAGCTGGCGCGCTGCACCCGCTACGACTGCGGCTTCTCGCTGGTCATGGCCGACATCGATCTGTTCAAGACGATCAACGACCACCACGGTCACGACGTCGGCGACCACATCCTCGAACAGGTGGTCGCGAACCTGAACGACGGGCTGCGGCGCAATGACGCACTGGCTCGCTGGGGCGGCGAGGAGTTTCTGATCCTGCTGGCGGAGACCGGCGACGACGGCGGCCTGGAGGCGACCGAGCGGATGCGCGCCCGGCTGCGCGACACGCTCCGGGACCCCGACGGCCATCCGATCACGGTGAGCTTCGGCCTGACCACGGCCCGCGCCGGTGACGATCTCGACGGCCTGCTCAAGCGCGCCGATGACGCCCTCTACCGGGCCAAGGCCGATGGCCGCGACCGCATCTGCCTCAGCCCGCGCCCCGACGCCTGACGGTGGCAGTGGCGGGGATGGTTCGGGGGTCGCGACCGGGGGGCGTCGGCCGCATGGATGCGGCCGTCGAGCCTACAGGGAGGTATTCACGGCG
>CAZGJO010000009.1:0-11071 GCA_964525685.1 uncultured Ectothiorhodospiraceae bacterium
GATCGGCCAGCTCATCCTGGCGCAAGCCGAGCTCCGCGCGTCGTGCCCGCACGACTGCAGCCAGCACGGCCCCTCCTCATGCACGTCCGGGCATGCGCGTGTGGGGCAAGAGTGAACGCATCAGGAGATCCTCAGCGGCCCGGGGTGGTGGAGCTGGCCGCCACCGGCCCTTGACCTTGACCGTCGACCCTGTGAAGGTGGGCGGCATGGTCCGCCGCCTCGCCATCACCCTCGTCGCTCTGATGATCGTCGCCATGCCAGCCTCCTGGGCTGGGGAGCACCAGCCGGCGGAGCTGTCCCTGGCGTGCCCCGGCGTCACGGTCGACACCGACTTCACGGACGTGGATCCTGACGGCACGCATGGCCGTGCCATCTCCTGCCTCGTTGCGTGGGAGATCACCTCCGGGGTCACGGAGACCAGCTTCGAGCCGGGTCGGTCCGTCAACCGGGCGCAGATGGCCTCCTTCCTGGCGCGGCTGATCCGGGTAGCGGGTGCACCGCTGCCGACGCCCGAGGCCGGGGTCTTCGAGGACGTCGCCGGGGTGCATGCCGACAACATCGAGTCCCTGGCCGCCGCGGGCATCACCGCGGGCACCAGCGCCGGCCGCTACTCGCCGCAGCAAGACCTCAGCCGCGCGCAGATGGCCTCGCTGCTGCTCGGGACACTCAGCTACCTCGATGTCGCACTGGATCCGGCCGAAGCACCGTTCCTGGACGTCGATCCGACCGCGACCCACGGCGATGCCGTCGGGGCGCTGTGGGCACGGGGGATCGTCCAGGGAGTGACGGCAGAGGCCTTCGCTCCCGCAGCACCGGTGACACGGGCGCAGATGGCAACCTTCCTGCTGCGCACCGCGGACGTACTGGTCGCGGAGGGCGCCACGACCGTGCCGGAGTTCGACGACCCGCCGCCCACCGCACCGGGCGAGCTACCGGAACTCGCGCTGGCGGAGGTCGCCGCGCTCGACCAGCCCATCGCCGGGGCCGTGGGACCGGACGGCGTCCTCTACCTCGCCGAGCGTGGCGGCACCGTGCGGCCCTTGGTCGACGGTGGTGCCGGCGAGCCCGTGGTCGACATCACCGCGGAGACCACCACCACCAGCGAGCGCGGGCTGCTCGGCATCGCCTTCGCCGACGACGGCTCCGAGCTGTACCTCTCCTACACCGACAACGACGGCGACACCCAGCTCGAAGCGGTCGCCGTGGCGGAGGGGGTCGTCCAACCGGCTGCGCGGCGCACCGTGTTCACCCTCGAACAGCCGGCCGGCAACCACAACGGTGGGGACGTGCGGATCGGGCCGGACGGGCTGCTCTACCTCGCCCTCGGTGACGGTGGTGGCGGTGGTGATCCCCAAGGCGCGGGGCAGGACCTCGGCACACCCCTGGGTTCGATCATCCGGATCGATCCCCTGGCCGCGACGCCCTACGCCGTCCCGGCGGACAATCCCTTCGTGGACCAGCCGGGCGCGGCACCTGAGATCTTCGTCTACGGCCTACGCAACCCGTGGCGGTTCTCCTTCGACCCCGCAACCGATGACCTGTGGATCGCCGATGTGGGGGAGGGTGATCGTGAGGAGATCAACCGGCTCCCCCTGGCCGCGGCGGCAGGGGCGAACCTCGGCTGGAACCTGATGGAGGGCACCCTGGAGTTCGCAGGGCCGGAGCCCGATGACCACGTCCCCCCGATCTACGAGTACGTCACCCGCGGCCCTGAGGGCTGTGCGGTCACCGGGGGACTGGTCTACCGCGGCAGCCTGATCCCGGAGCTCGACGGGGTCTACCTCTACGCCGACTACTGCAACGGTGAGCTGCGGGGGCTGGTGCTCGACGAGGAGGGCGCCGTCGCGGAGCAGATCGAACTGGGCGTCAGCGGTGACCGGGTCGTCGGCTTCGCCAGCGACGCCGACGGCGAGGTGGTGGTGTTGAGCCTCACCGGCGGCGTCCACCGCCTCGAGCGTGGCTGAGCGGGCACCGTCGGCTGCGAGGGGCGCAGGTCAGGGAGACATCGCTTGGGGCGAGCCGCCGCTGTTCGAGGCGTGGAAGGCGACGATGGGCCGCGGCATCGACTCGAGGTCATCGGCGTCGCGATGTCCGAGTTGGCCGAAGGCGTTTCCACCCCAACACCACGCAGCCCCCTCGACGTCCGCGGCGCAGGTGGAGCTCGAACCCGCCGTGATGTCCCGCAGCCGCGTTGTGGACACCGGCGGTTCCAGTGTGTGGCCGTGGGCGTGGACCATGGGTGGCCGACTCCACGGTCGCCAGCGCGCACCGTGGATGGCGGAGTGCGCATCAGCACAGACGGTGGCCGGTCGGTTCCGACGCGTGGTGTCACCGCAGCCGACAGAAAGTCATCGGGTGTCCAACTCCATCCGCACTCCACGGCGGCGACTGCTCGCTGTCGCCGCCGCGTCCGCGCTCATCGGCAGCCTGCTGCCCGGCGCCGCGCTGGCCTACAACCATGACAGCCCGGCATCCTCCGGGCCCGACGATTCCACGTACGGCGATGATGGCGCGTACGGCGATGATGGCGCGTACGGCGATGATCCTGAGGACGTCGACGATGGCGCGTACGGTGACGAGCCTGCCGACACCCAGGCGACGGTGACGACGCGCGGCGTGGAACGGGTGTGCCCGGTGGCGGAGCCCGTGACCGATGCCCCCGACCTCGGCGATGTCGAGGGCACCACCCACGCCGCGGCCATCACCTGTGTGGTCGACTACGGCTTCGCCAGTGGCCGCGACGACGGCACCTTCCTGCCCGGCCAGCCGATCACCCGTGGGCAGGCCGCCACCATCGCCGTCGCCCTCATCGAGGGCGCGACCGATGAGCGCCTCGCCAGCCCCGCCGAGTCGGAGTTCAGTGACCTCGGTGGGACGACCCACGCGGGCGCGATCGACAAGATCGCGGCGGCCGGTGTCATCCAGGGCCGCGCCGGGGGCGTGTTCGGCCCCAACGACACCATCACACGAGGGGCGATGGCGCGCGTCATCACCAACTCGCTCGACTACATCGACACGCTCGCCGTGGACGGCTCCCTACCCCCGGCCAACGACACCGTCTTCTTCGCCGATGCGGTCGGTTCCACCTTCCAGCCCGACATCCAGGCGCTGGCCGGTGAAGGCATCGTGGCGGGCCGTACGGAGACGACCTTCGCGCCGGCGGCCCAGGTGACCCGCGGCCAGATGGCCACCTTCGTGATGCGTGCCGCGGACTACCTCGACCGGGTCCAGCGGTTCGCGCCCACCGCCGAGCCGGTGACCTTCGAGGTGACCCTCGCGGGCGCGAACGAGGTCTCCACCGACGACGGCTCCCTCGGTGCCGGCGAGGAGGACACCACCGCAACCTCGACGGTCACCGTCGACGCGTTCAACCGCACGATCGACTTCCAGCTGGAGTTCGCGGAGGTGACCGGCCCGTTCAGCGACAGCGCCGGCTTCCACATCCACGAAGGCGGGCTCAGTGAGAACGGTCCGATCGTGGCGTTCCTGGCCACGGGCAGCGATGTCCAGGCCGCGCATGACGACGAGGACTCGGTGCTGACCGGCACCTTCGTCGAAGCCGACGTCGACGAGGACCTCGACTTCCGTTTCGCCGACCTCATCGACGACCCGGACAGGTTCTACCTCAACCTCCACTCCGCGGACTTCCCCCCCGGCGCGGTGCGTGGGCAGCTGCCCGATGGTGGACAGGACCTACTCGCCCCCCAGACCTTCGAGCTCACCCTGACCGGCGCGGCCGAGGTCGGCGCGGACGGGTTCGAGGATGGCGACGCGACGGCGACCGTCACGGTCGACGCCGTCAACCGCACCATCTCCCACGTCACCGACATCAGCGAGGTCGACGGCACCTTCGCCGGTGCTCCCGGCTACCACATCCACGTCGGCGCAGACGACGCCAACGGGCCCGTCGTGCTGTTCCTGGCCACCGACGAGAAGTTGCAGGCTGCTGCGGACGACGACGGCCTGCTCGACATCGAGGTCGACGACGTCGATGCGGAGCTGCTCCGGCTGCTCCTCACCGACCCGGAGAACTACTACCTCAACATCCACACGACGGACTTCCCAGCCGGGGCTGTGCGCGCGCAGATGGAGTGAGGCACGCGCGGCGCGGCCGCCGGGTGGCATGACGCCGCCCGGCACCGCGCACACGCGCCCGGGCTTGCCGCGAAGGTGCAACCGGGGGTGACACCACGGGGCGGGCTCAGCGGCCCCTACCCGGGTACCACCCACCCTGGGCTCGGTGGAGGCTCGCAGCCGAGGGAGGCTCGGAGCAGAGACCCGGTGGGAAGAACGCGCTGTCCGCGCCGCGTTGATGTGGCGACCTCGATGTGCCGTGTGGCTAGGCTTCGCCCGCATCGGGAGACGGGCAGGGGGTAACCGTTGGGTCGGGTGACGCGTGTGCTGGGCCTGTTGCTGCTCCTGGCGGCAGCGATGCTGCTGATCGGTGCCGCACCGGCGGACGCACGCCCCCTCCCGCCGCCGTGTGAGGACGCGCCAGCGCCGCTGTTCGAGGATGCGGGCCCCTTCCGCACCCACTCGAGCGCGATCGGGTGCATCGCCGCCGCCGGCATCACCGACGGCGCCACCGCCAGCCGGTACGGCTACGACGCACCGCTGCAGTTCGGGCACATCGCCACGTTCCTCGCCCGCAGCCTCGATGCCAGCGAGCAGCACGGGGTGGTGCTGCCCATGCCGATCGGGGCCTGGTTCGAAGGCGAGAGCCGCCACGCCCTGGCCATCGACCGGCTGTACGACGCCGGCATCATCCGGGATATCGACGGTTTCGATCCCACCGCACCGGTGTCGCGCAGTGACATGGCCGTCCTCATGGCGAACGCGCTGCGCTATGCCGGGGTGCTGGCGGGTGACGCCACGCAGGAGGTCTTCACCGACCTGACCGAGCATCCTGCCGCTGAGGACATCCACCGTCTTGGCGAGGCCGGGGTCGTGTGGGGCAACGGGGAGGGCAGTTTCCGGCCGGATGTGCTGCTCACCAGGGCCCAGATGGCCACCTTCGTGGTCAACCTGCTGGCCTCCATCGAGGCCGGCGGCGCCAAGCTCCCACCGCCTGGACCGGTCCCGGCACCACCCCCGCCGCCGCCCCCGCCGCCTCTCCCGGTGCGCGCCCCCGAGGGCTGGCTCATCGCTCCCGGCACGGGCCCCCTGGCCGGCAGAGACGGCACGATCGTGCGCTACACCGTCGAGGTGGCGGACGGGCTCGAGTCCCGGATGGGTCTTGACGCCTTCGCGGAGCGGGTCGAGTCCATCCTCTCCGAGCCGGACCGCGGTTGGACCGCTCGCGGCCGGCACCGCCTGCAGCGTGTGGACGATCCCTCGCGTGCCCGGGTCCGGGTGGTGCTCGCGAGCCCGGCGCGGGTCGACCGCCTGTGCGGACAGGTGGGCTTGAACACCGCGGGGATCTACTCCTGCTGGACCGGCCGGTACGCCGTGCTGAACTCGATGCGTTGGTTCAGCGGGGTGTCGCACTTCCCTGACCTCGAGGTCTACCGGACCTACCTCGTCAACCACGAGGTCGGTCACGGCCTCGGCTACGGCCACGTCAGCTGCCCGGGGGCTGGGCGGCCTGCGCCGGTCATGGTGCAGCAGACCATGTCGCACCGGATGGGCGGGTGTCGCCCGAACGGGTGGCCGTACCCCTGACGCTGGCGTGTGCCCCAGGGGTCGATCGCCCGGCTGCACGCCGCTGGCGCGCGCCTCGGTGGGATCACTCGAGGTAGACCGCCCGGTCGACCACGACACGGAGATCTCCGGCGAGCGCCTCTGCGGTCACCTCGACACACCCCCACAGCTGGTGCGGTGGCCCCTGATCGTCACCTGCCATCGTGTCGGCGACGCAGAGCAGGCCATCGCCGCCGTTGGTCGGAAGGTCGAAGGTTCCGTCCGTCCTGATCGATGACACCGTTGCCTGCGGGACCTCCTCCGGGGAGACAGCGGCGCGGATCGTCGACGGGTCCCCAGGGCCATCCGTACGCCCCGTCAGCTGCCGCCAGAACTCCGGGAGATCGTCGTCCGGGACCACGAGCACGACCCCCTCGGTGGCGGGCATCGCAGCGATGTCAGGGGTATCCGATCCCAGGATCACCTGCCCGCTGCCGAGCGCCGAGGCGGTATCGCTGCTGCCCTGGGGCGCCGACGGCTCCTCATCGGTGGTCGCATCCTCCGCCTGTGCTGCGGGGTCCTCGGCTGGGCCCTCCTCGAGGGGGCCGGCACATCCGGTCACCAGCAGCACTGCGGCTCCAACGAGCCAGGTGGTCCTCATCGTCGTTCTCCAGCCGCCGGGGCGTTCGGTGCTTAGACGGTCGCAGTCGCCTGCGGGTTCCCCTGGGCGCTGGCGCCGCACGTCTCCTGCACCGACGCACAGGTGCTGGTCGTCTGTACGAGAGAGGCGCATCGTTGTCGCGCCGCGGTCCTCACGGGAGGCCGCTGCGCTTGCCGGCACCCAGGGTGAGCTGGTCCTCGAGCATCTCTCAGGGGGATGCCCATGCGCACCGCAGCCGTTCCGTCGCGTCGCTCAGGCCTGCTCGTCAGCCTCGTGCTCGCGCTGGTCCTGGGGATCACACCCCTCGGGCCCGCTCCCGCGTTGGCCCAACCGGAGGAGCCCGTCGACATCGTGTTCGCGCTGGATGGTTCCGGTTCGATCAGCAGCAGCGACTGGGCGCTGCAGCGTGACGGGTTCTCGGCAGCGCTCCGCGACCAGGCGGCGTTCCCGCTCGATGGCAGCGTGCGGATCGGGGTCGTGCAGTGGGCCAGATCGACGACCCGCGTGGAGGTGCCGCTGACGGCCATCGTCGACCAGGGCAGCGTCGATGCCCTGGCGGATGACATCCAGGGCCTGGCCCAGATCGGCGGGACCACCAACCCTGGCGACGGTCTCCGCACGTCGGCCGACCTGTTGGCCGCAGGTGATCGGCGGCCGGCGCAGTGGACGGTGTGTATGTCCACCGACGGCACCACCAACGCCGGCGAGTCACTCGAGAGCGCCTCGAAACACGCTCAGGACGTCGGGGCCGACCGCTACTCGGTGATCGGTATCCAGGATGGGGGCTTCACCGAGCCGGTCGCCCTCGCCCATTACGGGCCTCACGTCTTCGGCGGTGGCAGCGTCGCGTTCGCTCGCAACACCACGGAGTTCACCTCACTGATCATCGGGACCTGCCTCAACGACCCGATCGAACTCGTCGGCTTGGAGGTGAACCAGTCGATCCAGTCCTGGACCAACGACATCACGCTGATCGACGGCAAGCGGACGGTGGTGCGTGCCTTCGCGCAGACGCAGCCAGGAGGCGACACCGAACGGGTCACAGGGCGGTTGTACGGCACGCGCGACGGTTCGCCCCTGCGAGGGAGCCCGCTCGCGGCGATCAACGTCGGTGGTTCGGTGCTCGTGGACGAGGACGTCACCGACCGCCGGGAGGAGCTCGATGCGAGCTTCAACTTCCAGCTCCCACCCTCCTGGACCTCCGGTGAGGTGACGCTGCGGTTCGACGGTGGCGGGACGCCGGTGCAGTGCAGCGAAGCGGCGGGACCGACTGCGAACGACTGCTCCACCACGGTGTCATTCGAGACGATGCCACGTCCGGCGGTGAAGGTCGTCGGCATCAAGTACGAGTCAGGTGGTACCGAGTTCCTCCCGACACGACAGCAGCGGTGGGAGCAGGGCTTCCGGATGGAGAGCCTGTTCCCGGTCGACCGCATCGACATCTCCACCGCCTCGCTGAGTGGTTCCTGGGACGCACCACCGCCCCTGGCGGACGTGAACCGTCGGCTGAGCAACCGGCGGGCGTGGGACCTCTGCTTCTCCATCTTCGGGTGCAACGACCTGTACTACGGGGTGGTGCAGGGCGTTGGTGGTGGTCTGGCCAACGGCATACCGGGCACGGTGTCCTCGGGCTACACGCGTGGGACCGACAACCGTGCGGATGCGGGCTTCTTCCGCAACGTCGGCGGCCACGAGGTCGGCCACTCCCTCGGCCTGTCCCATGCTGTTGACGACAGTCTTCCCACGTTGGGGGGAGGGGTGCAGCAGGGCCGTTGCGGCGAGCGGGCGAGCAGTACGGCCGTCGCCCATCCCTACTTCGGCACCCTGAGCGGCAGCGAGGGCTCGACCATGGGGCCCCTGCTCAGCGAACGGGGGGATCCCGACACGGAGGTGTGGGGACTCGACACCCGCTTCATCCGCAACGATGTCAACGACCTTGCGGTCGTCGATCCGAACGTCACGGGTGCGCTGCTCGGCTACTGCTGGGTGGGTAGCCCGCAGGACCTGTGGACCTCTGCGCACGAGTGGGACCTGTTGATCGACGGTTTCGAAGCCACCTTCGGCACCGCGTCGGCCATCACGCCCCAGAGCGAACACACCAGCGAGGGTCGCCACCTCATCGTCTCCGGTGCCATCGACGACCTCGAGGCGGACCCGCAGACGGTGCGGTTCGATCCCGTCGGGGTCGTCGAGGCGACGTTCCCCGTACCGGCGGAGGGTCCCTACGCGCTGCACGTGCTCGACGACGATGGCGAGGTGGTCGCGACGACCAGCTTCGACATCGAGGAACTGCACGCGCGCGTCGCACCGGGCGAACAGGAGCCACCCGACACCGGGATGTTCGTGGTGCCCGTCCCCATCGGTGATGCCGCCTACGACCGCATCGAGGTCGAGCTCGCCGGGGACGTACTGGGAGTGCTCACCGCCTCCGACAACGCACCGACGGTCGACCTCGTCGCACCGCAGGCCGGTTCGGTGCAGGACCAGCCCACGGTGGAGGTGGTCTGGGACGCGACCGACGATGACGGCGATGCACTGACGTCCGTCGTGCGGTACAGCCCTGACGAAGGGGTCACCTGGCAGACCCTCGCGATCGACCTGGAGGGGCAGCGTTTCGAGGCGGATCGCTCCGAGCTGGCGTCCTCGACCACTGCGGTGTTCGAGGTGGTGGTCTCCGATGGTGTGCTGTCCAGCAGCGCACGGACGGCACCGTTCACCGTCGTCGGTGATGGCCCCCTGGTGCTCATCGAGAGCCCCCAGGAGGGCGAGGCCTTCTACTCCGGGATCCAGACGATCTCCTTGGAGGCGACAGCGAGCGACGAGCTGGACGGGCGGCTCGATGGGTCGTCTGTGGTGTGGACCTCCGACCTCGATGGAGAGATCGCGCAGGGGGCGGGCACGACCGTCACCGCGGACCAGTTGCGCGTCGGCACCCACGTCCTGACCGCCAGCGCGACCAACTCCAGCGGTGAGACGGGCCAGGCCTCGGTCGCGATCGACGTCGTCCGGGTGCCGCCACCCCCGCCACCCCCGCCACCGGCACCGCCGGCGGACGATCCGGCACCACCGTCCTCCGGTCCGGTGTTCATCCCGCAGGACGACGAGGAGGATCCGGCGCCCGGGCTCGGTGCGTGCCCCGTGTTCCCGGATCTCGGGCAGGACAACGTGCACCTCGATGCTGTGTGCGCCATGGTGCTCGATCAGCTCCTGCTGGGGTACGCGGACGGCACGTTCCGACCGGGGGCGTCGGTGACACGGGGGCAGGTCGCGAGCGTGCTGGTGCGCGGGTCGGAGCTCGAGCCCATCGATCCCGGTCGTCCGAGCTTCACCGATACCGGGGGCAGCGTGCACGCACCCGCGATCGAGGCGCTGCATCTGGCTGGCATGGTCGCGGGGTTCCCGGACAACACCTTCCGCCCCAACCAGCCGATCCAGCGGGATCAGCTCGCATCGGTACTCGCAGCGTGGCTGGAGATCGATGGCCGGGCATCCGGGCCGTTCACGGATGTCCCGGCCAGCAACGTCCACCTCGGCGCCATCAACGCGCTGCATGCGGAAGGTGTCGTGCGCGGGGTGACATCGACGACCTACGAGCCTGGCGCTCCGGTCCGCCGTGACCAGTTCGCGGCGTTCGTTGACCGGGCACGCGACACTCCCGCCGAGTGAGTCGCCGGACGCGTGCGGGAGAGGCTCCTGGCCGCGTGTCCCGGATCGCTGGTCATGTTGCGTTGTCCGGTTGCGTCGCGCTGTCTGGTTGCAGGACGTCCTCGCAGGCTCGGTGGATTCGGTGGGCTCAGGGGGCTCAGGGGGCTCAGTGGGCTCAGGGGGCCAGGGGGCTCAGGGGACTCAGGGGGCTCAGGGGGCTCAGTGGGCTCAGGGGGCCAGGGTCGCGCCCTCGTCTGCGCGTGTACGACCGCATCGCCAACGTGGGCCCGCCGGACATCGTCGCCTGCCGTGGCGAGTGGCCGTTCGATGGAGATCTGGCCCCCTCGGTGGGGCCGTGGCCGCATCGGCTGGCGGGGGTCGCAGGGAGAGCAGGGTGAGCGCCAGGACGGTCACGGGGAGCGCGCATGACCACGCGTGGCGAGGGCTCAGGACCACCCGTGGCGAGGGCTCAGGACCACCCGTGGCGAGGGCTCAGGACCACCCGTGGGCAGATCCAGGACCATCCGTGGGCAGATCCAGGTGGGCATCGACAACATCAACGCTTGCCCTGGCTGTTTCCTGGGCTCCAGCCCAGGGCTCGACCAGCGAGCGGCCCGGGTGTGCCGTGCACTCGCGGTGAAGTGGTCATCGGCTGGGCTCCAGCCCAGGGATCGACCCGGAAGGGACCCGCAAGAGCGCGGACTGCTCTGCGCTGTGATGCGGGGCGGGGCGGGTCGGGGGTCGGGTCGGGACGGGTCAGGTTGGGGCGGGTCGGGGGGGGCGCTGTCGTTGGGGCCTGCCCCTCCGTTCTACGCGGTTGTCGGCTGGTGCTGTGGATGACCGGGGGTCGTGTCGCACTCCTCGGTTATAGTCGAACACATGTTCTCACCACTGCAGGCTAGCGACGCCTCCGACCGCGCATCGGTCAGGGGGCGCTTGAGCCTGCTCGCATCGCCGGCTGGGTCCTACCAGGCGGCTGCCGATGATGACGGTGATGGCGATGGTGCTCTGCCGGGTGGTGGCGTGCCGTCAGGAGGCACGCAGGCTGGTGACGTTGACGATGGCGCGCTGCCGGATGGTGGCACGGATCGCGGCGGCGCCGACGATGGCGCGCTGCCGGATGGTGGCACGGATCGCGGCGGCGCC
>CAZGJO010000009.1:11171-17095 GCA_964525685.1 uncultured Ectothiorhodospiraceae bacterium
CGGCGGCGCCGACGATGGCGCGCTGCCGGATGGTGGCACGGATCGCGGCGGCGCCATCGATGCAGACACCATCGAGGTGGCGACGCGTCTCGATGGGCTGCGTGCACAGATCGCCGCGCTGACCGGGGTTCTCCCGGATCGCGCGGATCCCGATCAGGTCGACGCCTGGTTGGCGTCCTTCCGCCGTGTCGAGGGGGCTGTTGCGGGACTGCGGTCCCGTCTGGTCGGGTGCGCACAGAAGTCACACTCGCACGCTGGCGGGGGTCATGCCTCCCAGCCGTCGTATCTCAAGGAAGTGCTGGGTATCTCTGGCCGGGAGGCCGCACGCCAGGCCAAGCTCGCTCGCGATCTACGTCGCCTGCCCGGTACCCGTGACGCGCTGGCTGCGGGGGAGATCGGCCCGGAGCAGGCGCAGGCGATCGGCCGCAGCGCCCGGGGCGGTGTGCTCGGGGATGCGCGTGCCACTGAGGAACAGCTGCTGCCACTCGCGCGCCGTCAGGGTCCTGACGAGCTGTCCCGGGAGATCCGACGGCGCGAACAGGAGGCTGACCGGGCCAGCCTGGAGTCGGCTGAGCGCCGGGCGCATCGTCGACGTCGCGCATCCCTGGCACGCCGCAACGACGGCATGTGGGATCTCCACGGCCTCTTGCCCGATGAACAGGGGGAGGCGCTGGCCACAGCGCTGGATGCGTTCCGGACCTTCGACCCACCCGGCACCCCCATCCAGGAGGAGCGGTCCCCTGACCAGCGCACCGCCGACGCGCTCGCTGAGGCGGTCGCTGCGCTCCTGCGCAGCGGCAAGGGCCCCAGGTCCGGCGGGGTGCTGCCGCAGCTCAACGTCGTCGTGCCGCTAGAGGCGCTCGATCCCGACGGTGCGGTCGTCGGTGAGTTGGCCCACGGCGGGGTCCTGTCGCCGGCTGCGATCGAGCGGCTGTTGTGCGACGCGAACCTTCGGCGGCTGGTGACCAGAGGGGACAACGAGGTACTTGACGTCGGGCGCAGCCGCCGCGAGTGGTCGGTGGCCCAGCGGCAGGCGTTGCGGGTGCGTGACGGTGGCTGTCGTGGCCCCGGCTGCGACCGGCCACCGGCGTGGACCCACGCCCACCACCTCGTGCCGTGGGAAGACGATGGTCCGACGTCGGTGGACAACGGCATGCTGCTGTGCAGCTTCCATCACCACCAGGTCCACGAAGGCGGGTGGACCGTGCGGCTCGACCTCGCCACCGCCGCGGCCCACTTCTGTTCACCAACCGGACGCGAAGTCACCACCCACCCCCACCGGCCTGCCGGGCCGCGGTCCACACGCCCCGCACAGCTCGACACGGCCGCGTCCCATGCAACCCTCGATCTCGAGGCAGCTGCGGAGCGCCGGGATGCGACGCAGCCCCGGGACGAGGCTCATGACGGCTCGGAATCACCCCCGAGCCGACCTGTAGCGGACAGGCCGATCCCCTTTGCTGGCCCGCACGCCGTCACAGTGCCGGTTGCTGGTAGGAAGCCAACTCTCACGAGCGCTCGGCTAGCCGAGGTCGAGCCTGCGTCAGGAGGTGGCGCCCGGTCGAGGTCGAACCCGCTAGCTGCGATCACACGCCGCCGCGGAGGTGGCCGTCGAACGGCCGTCGGGCGTCCCGAGGACCTGGCGGTGGCCCGGAACCGGGCACCACCGTGATCGCGGCGCGGCGCGAAGGTGGGCGGTGACGGGACGGTGCCGGGTGTGGGAGCACTTGCCGGCGGTGTCGTTGCGCTGCCTGACGGCCGTCAGTTGGGGTGGCGTTCGGAGCCTGTGGTTGGTCGTGGTGGCGTTCGGGGCCTGTGGTTGGTCGTGGTGGGGTTCGGAGCCTGTGGTTGGTCGTGGTGGCGAGCGGCCGGGGTCGACGACATCGAGCCCCACCCGGGTGCGCTGGCGGCGCGTACCGCCTGCCCATGAGCGCGTCGCGGACCGTCGTCACGTCGGGTCAGCGGCTGAACCCTGGCCTGGCGAACCCGACGACACCACGACGGGTCAGCCCGTCGTTGCGGATCTGCACCGTGCGGCCACGACCCGGTGCGTCGACGACGCGACCGTCACCGATGTACATGGACACGTGGCTGACGGGAGAGTGGTAGAAGACCAGGTCGCCCGGGATCAGCTCGGACCTGGAGATCGGAGCCAACGCACCGTGCATGTGACGTGAGCTTCGTGGCAGCGTCACGCCGTTCGCCTGCCGCCAGGAGTAGTAGACGAGACCGGAGCAGTCGAAGCGGTGGGGTCCGGCGCCGCCCCACTGGTAGGGCTTGCCCAGTTGGGCCATGGCGACCTCGACGGCGGCCTGACCACGAGCTTCGAGCCGCTCGCGCTCCTCGCGTTCGCGGCGCTGCTCGGCTTCGATCCGCTCACGCTCACGACGCTCCTGCTCGGCGATCCGCTCCGCCTCGATCCGCTGGCGTTCCAACTCCTCGTGCTCCGCAAGGCGCTGCTCGAAGGGCGCCAGGGTGACCGGTTCAGTGAGGCCGAGGGCACGGCTGATGAATACCGCCGCGTGGGAGCGAAGCACGGTCTCCTGCGTGCAGAAGGTGACCGGGCCGCAGCCGTTGCTGACACCGTTTGCACCGAGCGTGTCGATGTTGCGCGCGTGCGCCTTACCGCCATCGATGAAGTAGGACTCGTCGTCGGAGGCGGGTTCGAGGTTGAACGCGGCGACGAGCATCGACGCCAGCTGGCCGCGCGTCAGACTGTCGTTGGGGCAGAACACGCCGTCGTCACAGCCGTTGACGATCCCCGCGGCGGCCAGCCGTTCGATCGCGCGCGAGTGCACGGACTCTAGGATGTCGGCGAAGACGAGCTCAGCGTCGTCATCGTCTGACGCGGCGATGGTGGCGTCGTCGGAGTTGTCGCCAGCGTGGGCGTCGTCGGGGTTGTCGTCAGCGTGGGCGTCGTCGGAGTTGTCGCCAGCGTGGGCGTCGTCGTCGTCCGTGTCGTCGAGGCCGAGCGCGCGGTCGAGGATGGAGGCCATCTGGCCCCGGGTGAGGTCGTTCTCGGAGCAGAAGCGATCCTGCGCGCAGCCTTCGACGATGCCTTCGGCAACGAGCTGGGCGACGGCGACCTCGTGGAAGGTGCCGGCCGTGTCGGTGAAGGTCGCGGTCGTGTTCTCCTGGGCACCCGCCGGAGCGGCGATGAGCAGGGCCACGAACGTCGCGGTGATGGAGAGCAGGGAGCGGTGGACGGACACAAGGACTCCGGGACGTGAGGGGACACGCTGATGGCCGACGGCCCTGACCGTCTGTCCGGCCGGGAGCGCGATCCCCAGACCGCTTAGCCGAACATTCTTGAGGCGCGGGATGGTTACCGCTCACCAGACAAGCGCCGACCGCTTTCCCGCCCTTTCGGCCACTGTCCGCTCCTATCGCGGCCGCCCCGTGGGGGGTCGCTCGAGCGCAAGCGGATGGCGTGCTGCGGGTGCGGCGCGGGTGGAGCATCGTGCGTGTGGCTGCCCTGGTGGGAAGCTCGGCTACGACGGGTGTGTCGGCTCAGCTGCGCGGTCTCCGGGTCGGTCCACTCGATGCCAGCTGCCAGGTGCAGCAACCGGTCACCCGTGCTCCAGCTCCAGCAGCCGGAGGATCAACGATGCGGTCTGATCGCGTCGCAGCGGCGTATCCGGGTGGAAGCGACCGTCCGCGTCGCCGGCGATGAGCCCGGCGTGGGCGCTCGCATCGATGGCCCTGCTGAAGCGTCGGTGGGTCGGCACGTCGATGAACCGCTCCCGTTCGCCCGTCGCTACCTCGCCGTCGAGGTGGCGCAGCGTGGCTGCGAGCTGGGCGGCGAACTGCGCGCGGGTGATGGGAGCGTTCGGCTGGAACCGCCCGTCCGGCCGACCAAGGGCGATACCGCCGCCGGCCAGGTGTTCGACGGCGCGCGCACTGCGTACCTCGGGTCGGACATCGGAGAAGGCGCCATCCAGCCGCGGGGGGAGCGTCGCCCCTGACGCGTCGATCGTGCGGGTCAGCAGCAGCGCCAACTGTCCACGCGTCACGGTGCTCGCCGGGTCGAAGTGGGTCGGGCTCACGCCTTCGATGATCCCACGCGCGGCCAGGCACTCGATGGCATCGGCGTGAACGCCGTGCACGTCGGTGAAGCTGCTGCGACGGATCGTCGCAGCGCAGACGCCACCGGGCTCGCTACCGCCGGCGACGAGCGTTCCGGAGGCCACCGTCGCGTCCCTCGTCTGGAACACCGCCGTGACCCACAGCGTGTCATCGGCGTCGATGACCACGCCCACACCGATGTGGGTGAAGCGAGCGTCGAGCATGTTGCTGCGATGCCCGGAGGAGCGCAGCCACATCGACATCAACTGCTCGACGCTCCTGCGGATCGCGGCCGGATCGTCTGCGGGGGTGCGCGAGATCCGGCCGACGTTGTCCCCGAAGACCGCACCGCAGCACAACGCCTCGCGTATCGCGGGGTCGTGGTCCATCCTGGCCCGCTGCGCCATGCGGGCCGAGGAGGAACGCGCCAGATCGTGCAGCTCGGCCGACCAGACCAGCTCGGTCGTCCCAGCGCGCACGACCGCAGTGCCGCCCTGGGCGCGCCGGGCCTCGTCGTGTTCCGCGGCGAACACGTGCTCTGCGTACGTCTCGCCGCCGTTGCCGCTAGCTGCAACCCCCCCGGAGGGATGTGTCGGCAGGAGGGTGAAGGTCAGCGCGAGCAGGACCAGCCACGGCCCCCTTCGCACGTGTGGACGGCACGATGACATGGGTGCTCCGCGCTGGATGATGGCGAGTCGGGCATGGTCAGCGCAGCACCCCTGCTGACGCGCCGGCGCGCAGCGTAGGCGGCGCGTCGGTGGCGCCACGCCAGGACGCATCGCCCGTTCGGTCAGTGCAGTGGTCCCGGGGTGCAGGCCCGGGGTCGGGTGGCGGGACGCGCGCGGCTGCGGCCGCTTCCGCGCCATGGGGCGGGATGGTCACCGGTCGATTGGCAGGTCCGACAGCGAGGTGCGACCATGCGCACCATGCGTCCCACGTCCCTCCGGCAACCTGCGACCGCCCGTGTGGCAGTCGCGGTCGAGTCCGGCCATGCCGCCCCTGCGGGGCAGTGCGCGGCTCTTCGGTGGTTGTCGGCCGTCGCCGCCGTGACGCTGTTGCTCGTTCTGCTCCCGCCCGCAACCGTGGTGGATGCCGCCGAACCCCGCGGCCTTGACCGGGTCTGTCCCGTCCCCGACGGTCTCAGCACGGACGTAGCGGATCCGCTCGACCGGGGAGAGGCCCACGGTGAGGCGATCCTGTGCGCCGTCGGCTACGGGCTGGTGAGTGGTTTCGGGGACGGCACCTACCGCCCGGGCCAGGCAGTCACTCGGGGACAGACGGCCTCGGTCGTCGCAGCCTGGCTGGAGGTTGCCACCGGCTTCGCGCTCGAGGTCCCCGAGGAGGAGCTCTTCACCGATCAGGGTCTGACCCACGGCGAGGCGATCTCGAAGCTGGCCGCCATCGAGGTGATCGCCGGTCGCGGGGACGGCACCTTCCGTCCAGAGGACCCACTCACGCGCGGCCAGTTCGCACGGGTGATCGTCAACGCCATCTCCTACGCCGACGTGTTCAGCACCAGCGGCCCGCTTCCTCCGCCACCGGATGCCACAGCGGACGGCTTCGACGATGTCGCGGGGATCGCCTTCGAAGACGACATCCTGGCGTTGGCCGGCACCGGCATCACCACCGGCATCGACGACCACCGTTTCGCTCCCGGTGAGCAGATCACCCGGGGGCAGCTCGCCACGTTCCTGATGCGCTCCGCCGACTACCTCGACCGACACCAGCGCTGGAAGCCCACAGCGGTCATCGCGATCCTCGTGGCGGATCTCCAGCTCGTACCCGCGGCATCCACTACGCGCGACGGTGGGGGTGAGGTCACTGCGGCTGGGGGTGAGGTCACTGCGGCTGGGGATGAGATC
>CAZGJO010000009.1:17195-21376 GCA_964525685.1 uncultured Ectothiorhodospiraceae bacterium
TGAGGTCATCGAGGGGACGGATGGGGACAGCGACGGCCTCGAGGAGGGCGCCGGGAGTGCGGATGCGGATCCCGCGCCCGGCGACGGAGAGGGGGCAGGTGGTGCCACGCCACCTTCCGCCAAGGCTTCGGTGATCATCAACGCCTTCAACGGCACCGCCGGTTACCTCGTCGAGCTCAGCGATGTCGACGGCGACCTCTCCGAGGACGCCCGGCTCACCCTGCGGTTGGGGACCCTGGACGCCGAAGGTCCCGTGGTGCTGACCCTCGCCGAGGCCGCGGAGCTCACCGCCGCGCTGGCGTCCGACGGCATCGCCACCGGCGTGGCCACCGAGGCGGACAGTGCGGTCCGGTTCGCGGAGCTCGTCGTCCGCGAGGACGGTGTGGTCATCGAGCTGCAGGGGTCCTCGCAGGGCCCGTTGCGCGGGCTGCTGCGTCGCGAGGAGTGACCGCAGCCGGTCGCAGACCGGCAGCCCACCGCGGCGGTCCGGCTCACCCCGCGGGCTCGAACCGCGCCGTGACCGCGCTGGCGGGACGATCGGCCGGCAGCCGCACCACCGGATCGTCCGCCAGCTCCCGTGGCACCCCTGTCCATCCCACGAACCGGTAGCCCTGGTGCGGGCTCGCCTCCAGCTCGATAGGGACGTCCTGCAGGTAGGTGGCCCGCCAACGTCCGGGCTCGCGCACGCCCGGTGTGTCGTCCTCGAGCACCACGTCGTTGACGCGAACCCTGCCCTGCTCGGGATCGTGGGCTACCGACAGCGCCACCGTGCCCTCCAGCCCGTGATGGTCGAGCAGTTGCTCGAAGGCGACCGGTGGCCGTCCAGCGAAGAAGCTGCGCAGCAGGTCCATCGCGTCCTGCCACTCCTCCATGGACGCCGGGTAGCCCCAGCGCTCGATCTGGCGGACCATCTCCGGTGCGAACAGCGCCTCGAGCGCGTCGAACCGTTCCAGGGTGCGGTGCGACGCGAAGGTCGTGTTGAGGTGGTCGGCGAAGCGGGAGAGGAACCGCTCCCGGCTGGCGGGATGCTCCAACATGCGCTGGTAGAGCAGCGGCAGCGCGGTCCCGGCCAGGGGCTCGTCGGCGGTGATGTTCATCCGGGCGAGATTGTCGTGCGCGACGTCGTGTTCGAAGGCGCTGCCCCCCACCATGTCGAGGTCGAACACCAGGAACCGCCACCGTCCGTCCGCCCGCTCGGAACCGCTCCCGGTGTCCGTGCTGCGCCAGAGCCGCACGTTGTTGGCGGGCCAGTCGGTGTTGGAGATGAACAACTGCAGGATGAGGTAGTCGATCAGCTCGTCGACGTCGAAGGTCGCCTCGATCAGCTCCACCGCTTCCGGATCCGAACCCTCGAGCTCCGCCAGGCGTTCGAGGCGGCGCACCAGTTCCTGGTTGGCATCCTCAGGGCCGTGCTCGACCCGCAGTGCCGGGCCCAGCATCGTTGTGGCATCCGGGTCGACCCCGTGGACAGCTTCGAGGTAGTGCTGGTCGTAGCGCTCACGCAGGTTGAGGATCCCCCAGTACTCGCCGTTGAGGTAGACCACGGCGGGCCGGAACGCCTGGATGTCCAGATCGAGGTGGGCGATCAGTTCCTGGACGTAGCCGTCGGTGAGGTTGGTCACCCCCCAGGTGTTCCCGCCGTTGCGCAGCAGGAGGCGCCGGTGTGCGAAGGGCGCATCGGGCCCGAACATCGGGTGTTCGAAGGTCCGGGCGCCGTAGTCGTTGCGGGCGTACAACCGGAAGGACTTGCCCGGCAGCATCCGGCTGTAGTTGCCGTGGATCCGCACGCCGACGTCCCGCGCGTCCACGCAGGCACCATCGGTCTCACACCACTCGAACCGCACGGCACGGTGCAGTTGGTCCTGATGGGGCCGCTCCCACTCTCGGCCACGGTTGGCGGCGTTGCTCGGCACCCGCCAGTCGTGCTCCGGGTCGTACTCGTCGCTGTCCAGGTACTCCTGGTAGGAGGCCCCCGGCACGTGGATGCCGTGCTCATCGCTGAAGAAGTGGTCACCATCGCCGGCGATGCTGACCACGGGCCAGTCCGCACGACGATGCTGGTTGCCGACGAAGTAGGTCGCGCTCGCCTCGCGGCCGTCCACGGGGCGGGCCCGGAGCACCGTCGCCTTGGGCACCGGGCTCTGCGGTGGGCGCCACCCGTCACCGTGGACGGCCCCGGAGAAGGGGACGGCGGTGGGGATCGTCGCGAACCGGTCCGTCTCCTCGGAGCGGTCGGTGACGGTGAGCGGCCCCGTGTAGGTGTGGGTGGCCTCGGCGTTGCCGTCGAGGTCGGGGTAGGAGCCGTCCAGGGTGTAGAGGATCGTGGCGTCGGGATCGTGGCCGGTGACGGTGACCTCGACGTCGTCGCCGGAGAAGCCGCTGGCAGCGGACAGGGTCGGCCGGCCGAGTTCGGTGTCGGCGAAGCACTCACGGGTGTTCTGCTCCCCGGGGGCCGGGAAGGCGAAGTAGCACCAGCGCGACGGGTCGTCGGCGTGCCGGCCGTAGGCAACGTCCCGTGGCAACTCGACGGCGTCGACCAGATCGGCCACGGTGCGGCCGTCGGGTTCGGTCAGCAGCACCGGTTCCCCCTCGGCGGCGATGGCGAAGTCGGTGTGTGGCTCCACCGGGTCGGCGCGGTCCTTGCCCGAGGCGAACACCACCAGCCGTTCGCCCGGCGCGAGGAGCACCTCGGGGAACTGCCACCGGTCAGGCTGGTCGAGGTCATCCGACAGGTACCAACCGGTCAGCTCCACCGGCTCCTGCGTGGGGTTGGCGACCTCGACCCAGTCGGGTCGGTCACCGTCGCTGTCCACCAGGGTCGAGCCGTTCGAGGACACCAGTTCGGTGATGATCGGACCCGTCGGCGCGCGGGGGACGTCCGCCAACGCGGCGAGGCCGACGATCGCGGCGACGAGGCACAGGGTGACCCCACCCAGTCGTAGCCGTGCGAGGAGCAGCGTCCGGTCGGCCTCCTCCACGCGGTGGCGACCGGCACTCACCGGGTGCCTGGTACCCGGAGTCCGACGGCGCCATCGTCACCGGGTGGCGCCGTCAGGGTCCGCAGGACCGGCCGCCACGGGGTGCCCCGCAGCTCATCGTGGGCGACGGTGAGGCCCACCCCGTACTTGCTGATGCGTGCCGGCCGCAGCCCCAGATCGGACAGTGCCCGGGTGCCGGCACCGCGGCGTGCAGCGGTCTTGGTCTCCACGATCGCGTGGGCAGCGCCAAGGAGGTGGTGGTGGCCGCCCGCCTCGACGGTGAGACCGAGGTCGATGGTGACGCGCTCGACGGCGTCGAGGTCGGCGAGGGTGATGCGGTGGAACCGGGTACGGGCGGCTACCTCGAGGTCGTCGGGTGCCGGCAGCCCGTAGGCGGCGTCCACGGCGGCGGCGATCAGCTCCCGGGCCTTTGCGCCGAGCTCGTCAGGGCTTGGACCGGGGTGGGGCCAGCGGTCCTTGATGGTCTGTCCCCGCAGGCCCTTGTGCTTGACCTCGAGCATCGCGGCGGCGGGATCCCCGTAGTGACGGGTGCGGATCTTGAAGCGCCGGCGACGACGTTGTACGTGGTCGCGGTAGGTGCGCAGCTGGGGGGTGTCGAAGTAGACCGATCGGTAGGCGCTGCGACGGCTGCCATCCACCTCGAGCACCGCGAAGGAGCTCGCCAGGGCAGCGACCAACCGTGGCAGCGTGGTCACGGGCACGAGATACTTGGTGTCGAAGCGCCGCTGGAGATCGGCCGCAGCCACCAGGTCGTCGAGGTCGACAGCGTCGAGCCCGGCGACCACCGCGGTCAGGTCGCCGTGGCTGGCCGCGCGGGGATCCGCGTCGATCGTCGGCTGCGCCCCGGCGGCGACGGGGTGAGAAGACTCGCCGGGTAACGGGGTGACCGGGAAGCTCACGGTGTGCCCTCGGGCAGGCGCGGGGCCGGCTGGTGGGTCGAGGTGCGCATCCGCACGTCGATGCGCATCGTCTCCCGGACGTAGTCGATCTCCTGGACCAGCATGTGGTGCACCGTGGCGCCGAGGCGGCGTTCCAGTTCAGCACGTAGCGCCGGCGGGTCACTGAGGATCGTGTCGAGCTCGACCCGGCAGCGCTGGTAGCGCTGCGGCGGCAGCAGTGCCGCGTGGTCGACGACGTACATCGCGCCGTCGAGCAGCACGCTGAACAGGACCTTGACCTCGA
>CAZGJO010000010.1:0-20910 GCA_964525685.1 uncultured Ectothiorhodospiraceae bacterium
GATCCTGACGGCCACGGATTGTGGCGGGGCCCTCAATGCGGTACAGCGTATCCGCCGTGCCGGCTTCGGCTACCGGCCCGATGGCGCGCCGCTGACGGCCAGCATCGGGCTGGCGGAGCGTGGCCGGGATGGCTGCGCGTCCTGGCAGGACCTGGTGGCGAAGGCGGATGCCCGCATGTACGAGGCCAAGACCGCCGGCCGGGATCGGATCCGGGATTGCGATGACCGCCTGATTACCGAGATCCGCGTCGGCGAGGCGTAGCGGCGGAACGCCACGACCCGCCGACGTCGCCGGTCAGGGGCGACGGAGCAGTTCCCGCACCATGCGCTCCGGCGTCAGATCGACATCCTCCAGGTCGAGACTGCCGTCGTGCCCGAACAGGCGGCCGTCGCGGTACGCCCGTGCCATGCGTCGGATCCAGTCACAGGCGCCGGGGCGTTGGGCCTCCACCATCAGGGCATCGCCGAGCTGTTCCTGCTCCTCCGGCTGGAACCAGAGGAGGGTGTCGGGCGACGGCGGCAGACTCAGGCGCAGCAACCCGGGCGCACGCCCGTCCACCAGGGTGTGCTCGTGGATGCCGGCACCGAGGCCGCGCAGGAGTAGTCGGCCCACCGGACCCAGGCGTCGGGCCATGATGTCCAGCGTCTCGGGGAGTGGCTCCTGCAGGGGCCGGGAAGGATGGGTGTCGAGGGTTTCGAGAGAGTGCATGTGGCGCCTCCGGGTCCGTTGAATGAAGGAGGGCCAGCGCGAAGGGCCGGGTGGTGGAATACGGCAGCATGTCCACCGACCGGGGGCCTTTTTCGCGAAGGCTCCAGTCTGCTCGTCCTCGGAGGTGTTCGGGCTCGGCTCGAAGAGCCATACCGTTGCGCGACAGCCCCGGATTCTCACCGGTGTTCCCCTCCGGGAGACACCATGTGGTGCCTCCGTCTCAGGACAGGCCCAATATATGGGAGCAGGGCCCGTGGCGCAAGTCCGTCGGGGGGGCTAGCCCACCGGCAGGAGCATGGTGGCGATGGTGAAGTAGATCATGATCCCGGTGATGTCGGCCAGCGAGGTGATCAGCGGGGCGCTGGCCGTGGCCGGGTCCAGGTTCATGCGGTGGAGCAGGAAGGGCAGCAGCATCCCGATGAGCGAGCCGAACAGGACCACAGCGGCCATGGCCAGGGCCACGACGTAGCCGACATCCAGGCCGCCACGGTAGATGCCGATACCGAAGACCGCCACCGCCATGGTGACACCCAGCGCGATGGCAACACCGAGCTCCTTGCCCAGCAGGCGTCCCCAGTCGCGCATGCGCACGTCGCCGGTGGCCAGCGCGCGCACCATCATGGTGGCGGACTGGGCGCCGGCGTTGCCGCCGGAATCGACGATCAGCGGCAGGAAGAAGACCAGGGCGATGACCGCCTCGATGGTCTCCTCGAAGTGGGCGATGGCGGCGCCGCCGAAGAGGTTCATGAAGACCAGCAGCACCAGCCAGCCCACGCGCTTGCGGTAGAGCAGCGAGGGGCGGGCATCGCGCAGGCTCAGTTGCAGCGAGCCCACCGAGCCCATCTTGTGGAAGTCCTCGGTGGCCTCTTCCTCGGCCACGTCCATGATGTCGTCCAGGGTCACCGTGCCGAGCAGCATGCCGTCGTCGTCCACCACTGGCAGGGCCGTGAGGTCGTAGTGCTGGACCAGGTCCACCGCCTTTTCCCGGTCCTCGGTGGCCTCGATGGAGGTGAAGTGGTGGTCCATGATGTCGGCCACCTGCTGCTCCGGCTCGGCGAGCACGAAACGGCGCAGACCGAGGGTATCCAGCAGCTTGCCGTAGATGTCGGTGACGTAGATGATGCTGATGGTCTCCGCCTGCTGGTGGCGCGAGCGGATGTGGGCCAGGCTGCGGCTGACGCTCCAGTCGGGACGCACGGCGATGTAGTTCGGCGTCATCAACCGGCCGACGCTCTCCTCCGGGAAGCCGAGCAGGGTCTGGGTCTTGCGCCGCTCCTGGGGCGGCAGCATTTCCAGCATCCGGCGCAGCATCTCCGCCGGCAGGTCGGCGAGCAGGGCGGTGCGGTCGTCGGGCGCCATGCCCTTGAGCAGGTCGAGGACCTCGCGCTCGGTCAGATCCTTGATGATCTCGTCCTGGCAGTCCGAGCCGAGATAGGAGAAGACCTCGGTACTCTCCGTCTTGGGGAGCAGCTTGAGAATCAGGAGGCGATGGGCCGCAGAGAGCTCGGGCAGGAGCTTGGCGATGTCCTGGACGGGGAGCTGGTGCATGTATTCCCGCGCACGGGACCAGTCCCGGGCCTCGAGAATGGCGTCCAGTTCAGTGACGTTCTCCAGCGGCTCCATGGTCTCTCCTCGGGATCGGGTTTCTATTGAACACCGGCGGAGATGCGACGGCGCCCGGATTCTAAGTGGCCCCCGCCCCCGTTGCAAGGCGGTTCGACATGCCCGCGCGGTCTCCTTAACATGATAGAAACAGAAACGGAGAGACGCGATGGGGTGGCCGGTTCGGGAGGGGCCTTGAGGCACTGGTGGCGGCGCTTCCGAGCGCGGCAGCGGCGCGGGGCGGGTTTGACCACACGCCTGTCCGTGGCGGCACTGGTCTGGTGGATACTGGTGGATGGCTCCGGGGCCGCCTGGCTCTGGGGGCTGCCGGTCATCGCCGTGGCGGCGCTGGCCAACCCCTGGCTGCCGCCGGGGGCGCCGTGGCGCTGGAGCCCATGGGGCCTGTTGCGGATCATCCCGCTCTTTCTCTGGTTCTCCCTGCGCAGCGGCATCGAGATCGGCTGGCTGGCACTGCATCCACGCAGCCGATTGTCGCCGGCGCTGATGGATTATCGCTGGCGGTTGCCGCCGGGGCCGGCTCGCCTCTTCCTGGCCGGGATCATCAACCTGGTGCCGGGGACGCTGAGTCTGCGAATTCGCGACGAGGCGCTGACCATCCATGTGCTCAACGAGCCGGAGCGTGCCCAGCGCTTTGTCATGGCCATGGAGCGTCGGGTCGCCGCCCTGTTTTCCGTGTCGATAGGGGAGACGCCGAAGTGAACACGCTCTATCTCGTGCTGGTGGGGATCCTCATGGGGAATATCGCCGTGGGGCTGACCCGGATCCTCCGGGGTCCGACCGCCGCCGACCGCCTGCTGGCGGCGGAACTCTTCGGGACCGCCACGGTGGCCATCGTGCTGTTGCTGGCCGTGGTGCTGGACCAGTCGGCCTATTTCGACGTCGCCCTGGTCTTTGCCCTGCTTTCGGCGCTGGCGGTGGTGACCTTTGTCAGCCGGGCCTGGTCCGTGCTGGAGCCGCGGGAGGGGGGTGACGATGGCGCCGCATGAACTCATCGGGGCCGGGCTGGTGGTCGCCGGGATCCCCTTCTTCCTGGCCGGGACCCTGGGTCTGCTGCGCTTCCCCGATGTCTACACCCGGATCCATGCCCTGAGCAAGGCGGACAATATCGGCCTCGGGCTCGTCTGTCTGGGGCTGGCCGTGCAGTCGGCGAGCCTGATCACGGCCCTGAAGCTGCTGTTGATCTGGTTGCTGGTACTGCTGGCCGCCGCCGCGGGTGCCAGCCTCATTGCCCGCACCGCCCTGGGTCGGGGTGTGCGGCCCTGGGGCTGCTAGGCGCCGCGGCCATGCTTGCCTTCGATATCGTCCTCGGCCTGTTGCTGGTAGTGCTGGTCTGGCAGTCGCTCAACGCCGCCGATCTGTTTCGGGCGGTCATCAGCTTCATGGCGTTCGGTCTGCTGATGGCCGTGGCCTGGGTGCGGCTGTCGGCGCCGGATATCGCCCTGGCCGAGGCGGCCATCGGGGCGGGGCTGACGGGGGCACTGGTGCTCTCCACGCTGGGGCGGCTCCCGCGACGCCACTCCCGGGAGGCCGTCCACCATTCCCGTCCGTCCCGCGGTATACGGGGATGGCTGGCCTTCGGCTTTTGGTGGGGTCTGGCGGGGGGACTGGTCGGTATCGTTTTCCACGCCGTCCACGGTCTGACAGCGCCGGGGCTCGGGGAGGTGGTGGAGGCGCACCTGGCGGCGTCGGGTGTGGCGAACCCGGTCACCGCGGTGCTGCTCAACTTTCGCTCGCTGGACACCCTGATGGAGATCGGCGTGCTGCTGCTGGCGGTCATGGCGATGTGGTCCTTCGGCGGGGTGCTCTCCCCCGAGGCGCAACGGATCCCCACGCCCATCCTCGGGGGGCTGGTCCGGATCCTGGCGCCCGCCTTCGTGCTGGTGGCGGCCTATCTGGTCTGGCGGGGGAGTCACGCGCCCGGTGGGGCCTTCCCGGCCGGCGCGGTCCTGGCGGCCGGCGGGATCCTGCTGCTGCTGGCCGGGGCCTCCTTTCGGCCGTCGGAGGCCGGGCTGTCGGGTCTTCGTTGGCTGCTGGCCAGCGGCCTGCTCGTCTTCCTGCTCACGGCCTTCCTGCTGCTGGCTCTGGGGGAAGGGTTCCTGGTCTATCCCGAGGACTGGGCCGGTGGCCTTGTCCTGCTGATCGAGGTGGTGGCCGCCATTGCCATCGGCGCCATGCTCACGGTGCTCTATCTCGGGGGAGAGCCGGCGCCACGGCGGCGGAATGACGAACGGGGGGCGCCATGACCGCGTTCTATCTGGGACTGGCCGTGATCCTGCTGGCCATGGCGGCGCACGGTCTGGTGGCACGGCGCAACCTGCTGCGCAAGATCCTGGCGCTGAATGTCATGACCAGTGCGGTCTTCCTGCTGCTGGTGACCCTGGCGCGGCTGGCGACGCCGGTGGATCCGATCCCGCACGCCATGGTGCTGACCGGGATCGTGGTGGCGGTCAGCACCACGGCGGTGGCCCTGGTCCTGCTGGTGCGGCTCTACCGGGGCAGTGGTTCGCTGTCCCTGCGGGATCGCAGCCGTGATTGAGGGGTGGGCGTGATCGAGGGGCTGCCGGCCCTGCTGGTGGGGCTGCCGTTGCTGGTGGCGGCGCTGGTCTTCGTTCGTCTTCTGCCCGGTGGTCCGGCCGCCCTGGGGACGGCGCTGCTGCTGGTGGCCGGGGCGCTGGGGCTGGCCGTGGAGCTGGTCCGCGCCGGGGAGTGGTTGCTGCGCACGCCGGGTGGCTGGCCGGCCCCGCTGGGTATCCGCTGGCAGGTCGATGGTCTGGCTGCGGCCATGCTGGCGATGATGGCCGGGGTGGGTCTGGCGGGGGTGGTGTATGCACGGACCTATCTGCCGTCGCGGCTGCCCCACGCCGAGCGCCATTTCCATGCCCTGTGGCTGGTGGCCTGGTCGGCCATGAACAGCCTCTTCATGGCCGGCGATCTGTTCAATATCTACGTCGGCCTGGAATTCATGGCCCTGGCGGCGGTGGCGCTCATCGCGCTCTCTCGGGAGGCCGAGGCGCTGCAGGCCGCCATGCGCTACTTTCTCGCCACGCTGCTCGGATCCATGCTCTATCTGCTGGGCGTGGCCCTGCTCTATGGCCAGTACGGTGTACTGGACCAGGCGGCCCTGGCCGAGGGATTCGAGGTGGATGCCCCCGGTCGGGTGGCGGCGGTGGCGATCACCCTCGGGCTGCTGATGAAGATGGCGCTGTTCCCCCTGCACTTCTGGCTGCCGGCCGCCCACGGCAAGGCACCGGCCCCGGTGAGCGCGCTGCTTTCGGGGGTGGTGGTGGCGGTCTCCTTCTACCTGGTGCTGCGCCTGTGGAGCGGGGTCTTCGCCCCCCTGCTGACCTCGGCGACGGCGACCCTTCTGGGGATCCTCGGTGTGGCATCGATGGTCTGGGGCGGTCTGCAGGCGTTGCGGCAGCAGCGCCTGAAGATGATCGTGGCCTATTCGACCATCGCCCAGTTCGGGCTGGTCATGCTGGTCTTTCCGTTGTTCTGGGCCGATGGGGGGCGGGAGCTGGCCTGGCCGGGCGGTACGGTGATGGTGCTGGCCCACGGGCTGGCCAAGGCGGCGCTGTTCTTCGCCGCCGGCTGTCTGCTCCACCTCCATGGCCATGATCGCATTGGCGAGCTCCCCGGTCCGTGTGGGCGGGAGGGCTGGGTCTGGTTCGCCTTCGCCCTGGGGAGTGCGAGCCTCATCGGGATACCACCCACGGGGGGCTTCCTCGGCAAGTGGCAGCTTCTCCAGGCGGCCATGGCCGGCGAGGCGTGGTCCTGGGCGGCCCTGGTGGTGGGGGGATCGCTGTTGACGGCGGCCTACCTCTACCGGCCCCTCGAGATCGCCTGGCGTTCGCCCCCCCGGGGGGAGGCGGCGGCCTGCGGCCACCTCCCCGGCGGTCTGGTCGGGGTCGCCGTGGCGTGTGCCGTGGCCGCGACCCTCCTTGGTTTCCTGGTGGCCCCGTTGACGGCCCTGCTGGAAGCGACCGCGGCGCCGCTGCCGCCCGTGGCGGGAGGGTGAAACCGATGGCGATCGATCTGTCGTCCATGCTGCTGCTGATTCCCCTGGCGCCGCTCTTGCTGCTGGTGGCCATGGCCCTGCCGGGCCGGCGGGTCGGGGTGGCTCGGTTGGCGCCCGTGGCGGTGCTGCCGGCGGTGGTGGTGGCGCTGGGGGTTCCCGTGGGGAGTGTGCAACCCTTGCCGGGGGCGCCGTGGGCCGCCGGTTTCGGTCTGGATGAGCCGGGTCGCTGGCTCCTGCTCCTCGGGGCGGTGGTCTGGGGTTGTGCCGCCTGGTTCGCCACGGGATGGTTCCGGGAGGCCGGACGCATGCCGTTGTTCATGGCCTTCTTCCTTGCGGCCATGGCGGGCTTCTTCGGTCTGGTGATCGCCCGGGACCTGCCGACCTTCTATCTGTTCTTCGCCCTGATGGGGTTCGCCGGCTATGGCCTGGTGGTCCATGACGGCAGCTGGGCGGCCCGACGGGCGGGGCGGCTCTATCTGGCCATGCTGATGCTCGGGGAGATCAGCCTTTTCGCCGGCGTCGCCCTGGCAGCCAGTCAGGCGGGGGAGCTGGTCATGCCCGGCTTCGGAGGAGAGTGGCGGCCGACGGTGCCGACCCTGGCGCTGCTGGCCGTCGGTTTCGCCATCAAGGCCGGTGTCCTCGGTCTGCACGCGTGGTTGCCGGTGGCCCATCCCGCCGCCCCGGTCCCGGCCAGCGCGGTTCTCAGCGGGTTGATGATCAAGGCGGGCGTCCTCGGTTGGTGGCGAGTCTGGCCGGAGGGGGCCGCCCCGGCCGGAAGCGGAGAGGTGGCCGCGGCGGTCATGGCCCTGGGCGTCGCCGCAGCACTGTACGGGGCCGTGGTCGGGGTGTGGCAGGGCCGGGCGAAGACGGTCCTGGCCTTCTCCAGTGTCAGCCAGATCGGGTGGCTGACCCTGCTTACTGGGGTGGCCATGGTCGGCGGCGGGAAGGCGCCGCTGATCCAGGCCGTCCTGCTCTTCTTCCTGGCCCACCATGCGCTGGCCAAGGCGGCACTCTTTCTGGGCGCCGGTCTGTGTCTGCGGGCGCGGGGGGTCATGGCCCGGCGGATCTGGTGGGGCCTGTGGCTGCCGGCCCTGGCCCTGGCCGGTGCGCCTCTGACCAGCGGACTCCTGGCCAAGGAGGCCGTGGAAACAGCCCTGGAGGCCCGGGGGCTCTATGACGGCCTGGGTCCGTGGTTGCTCGCGGCCTCCCTGGGAACGACCCTGTTGATGGGGCGTTTCCTCTGGTTGCTCTATCCCCGGGGCGAGCCCACACCGGCTGCGGTACCGGGCCCCTGGCGGCCCTGGGCCGTGCTGACGGGGGCGGGCCTCGTGCTCCCCTGGGTTGCCGGGGCCATGCTGCCGGCCTTCCCCGATGCGATCCCGCAGCCCGGTGGCGCGCTGCCATCCCTGGGGATCCTGCTGGCGGGCGGCGGCGTGGTCGTGACCCTGGTGCGGTGGCCACGGGAACGTCTGCTGCGCCGGCTGGCGCGATTGCGAAGGGCTGTGGCCGTGTGGCGACGGCAACGGGAACGTCGTCTGCGCCACTGGTGGCGTCGCGGCCAGACCCGGGCCCTGGCGCGGGAACGGCAGCTGCAGGAGTGGCCGCTGGTGGGGCGCGGCCTGATGCTCCTGGGCGTGCTATTGTGGCTCACGGGGATGCTCGAAGGGATCCGGTAGGGAGGTGCGTATGTATCGATGGCTGGTGGCGGTCCTGCTGCTTCTGTTCGTGGCGGCCACGGCACACGGGAGCGATGTGGAGCGTTCTGTCTGGGAAGAGCGCATGGTCGATGTGCTGCCGGAGCACTTCTGCGCCGATGGCACCTATTTCCGCGAATGCTTTCGGGTGAACCGGGACCGGTGCCTCGAGGTGGCCCGTGAATCGGTGCGTGACTGTCTGCGGGAACATGCGGATGAGCTCCCGGAGCGTCTGATCATGCCCTATGAGGGCCGGGAGTGGGGCGCGACCATCGGCAGCTGTGCCGGTCGTGCCTACGAGGAATCACTGGCGGAAAAGCGTCGGCTCACGCGCAGTTGCCGGGACCCGGAACGGTGGCAGTAGCGGAGCCGTTGGGCGCGCTCTCCCGCAGGACGGCGCGCGCGGCATCGACGACCGCTTCGATGGCGTCGTCCGGTGGGTTCTCGCCGGCCTTGAGGCGCGTGTTGAGCGCCTCGGCGGCGACCTCCAGGCGCGGCACCCCGCAGTAGCGGCAGGAGCCGGTGAGCCGGTGCACCGGGTCGGCCAGGTGGCGGCGGTCGGTGGTGCCGAGCGCCTCGCTCAACACCGTGATGCGCCCGGGCAGCTCGGCCAGCAGCATGGCGTGGAGCTCGTCGGCCAGGGCCGCCTGACCGCCGGCGCGTTCGATGGCAAGTTCCCGGTCGAATTCCGCTTGGGTCACGTCCTCTCCTCCTGTTGCGAGGCCCCGGGGGCAGGGTAGAATGCCGCCATGCACTATCCAACCATCGAATCCTTCGTCGGCAACACCCCCCTGGTGCGCCTGCAGCGGCTCAATACCGCCGCGAACAGCGAGGTCCTGGTCAAGCTGGAAGGCAACAACCCCGCCGGGTCGGTCAAGGACCGTCCGGCCCTGAGCATGATACAGGGTGCCGAGGCGCGCGGGGAGATCCGGCCCGGCGATACCCTCATCGAGGCGACCTCCGGCAATACCGGCATCGCCCTGGCCATGGCCGCGGCCATCAAGGGCTATCGCATGGTCCTGATCATGCCGGACAACATGACCGAGGAGCGACGCGCCTCCATGAGGGCGTATGGCGCGGAACTCATCCTGGTCAGTCGCGAAGAGGGCATGGAGGGGGCCCGCGATCGGGCCGCGGCCATGGGCGCACGCGGGGAGGGCCGGGTGCTGGACCAGTTCGCCAACCCCGACAACCCCGCCGCCCACTATACCGGCACCGGTCCCGAGATATGGCGCGACACCGGCGGGACGATCACCCACTTCGTCAGCGCCATGGGGACCACCGGCACCATCATGGGGACGTCGCGCTACCTCAAGGAGCAGTCGGCGGCGGTCTCCATCGTCGGGGTGCAGCCGGAGGAGGGGGCGAGCATCCCCGGGATCCGGCGCTGGCCGCCGGAGTACCTGCCCTCCATCTTCGACGCCGCGCGGGTGGACCGGACCCTGGCGGTGACCCAGGAGGAGGCCGAGGAGACCACCCGGGCCCTGGCCGCGCGCGAGGGGATCTTCGCCGGCGTCTCCTCGGGGGGTGCGGTGGCCGCGGCGCTGCGCGTGGCGCGGGAGACGGAGAACGCCACCGTCGTCGCCATCATCTGCGATCGCGGCGATCGCTACCTCTCCAGCGGCGTCTTCCCGGCCTGACATGAATGTCCTGACCTTCGATATCGAGACCGTCCCCGACGTTGCCGGCGGCCGCCGCCTCCTGGAGCTGGACGCCACCCTGGGTGACGACGAGGTGGCCGAGCTGATGTTCGCCCGGCGGCGCGAGATCACCGGCGACTCCGATTTTCTGCGCCACCATCTGCACCGGATCGTGGCCATCTCGGTGGTCCTGCGCCGGGGAAGCGATGAGTTCCGGGTCTGGTCGCTGGGCGAGCCGGACGCCGATGAAGGGGAGCTGATCCAGCGCTTCTTCCAGGGGGTCGAACGCTTCGCCCCGACACTGGTCTCCTGGAACGGCGGCGGTTTCGACCTGCCGGTGCTCCATTATCGCGCCCTGCTGCACGGGATCCAGGCGCCGCGCTACTGGGACACCGGCGAGCTGGACAGCAACCACCGCTTCAACAATTACCTGAGCCGCTTCCACTGGCGGCACACCGATCTGATGGACGTGCTGGCCGGCTATCAGCCGCGCGCCTCGGCCCCGCTGGACGAGATCGCCACGCTGATGGGCTTCCCCGGCAAGATGGGCATGAGCGGTGACAAGGTCTGGCCCGCCTTCCGCGACGGTGATATCGGGGCCATCCGCGACTACTGCGAGACCGACGTGCTCAATACCTACCTGGTCTATCTCGGCTTCCAGCATTTCCGCGGCCATCTGGATAACGAGGGGCTCCAGCGGGAACAGGACCTCGTCCGCGACCGCCTGTCCGTCGACGGCCGCTCCCATGTCCGCGCCTTCCTCGACGCCTGGCAGGGGGAGTGACCATGGCGCGACGCAAACGTCTGCCGCGCGAACCCTTTGAGGCGGTCATCGAGAGCCTGTCGCCGGAAGGGCGGGGTGTCGCGCGGCTCGACGGCAAGGTGACCTTCGTCGATGGCACCCTCCCCGGGGAGCGGGTCCTGTTCCGCTATACCGATCGCAAGCGCAGCCACGACTCCGGGCGGGTCGAGGAGGTCCTGGAGGCGGCGCCGGAACGGGTGGAGCCCGCATGCCCGCACTTTGGCGTCTGTGGTGGCTGTTCGCTGCAGCACATGGCCCCCGATGCCCAGGTGGCCCACAAGGCCGCCACCGTGACCGAACAGCTCCAGCACCTCGGCGGGGTGGTGCCGGAGGCGGAATTGCCGCCATTGACGGGACCACGTCAGGGGTACCGGCGGCGGGCGCGCCTCGGGGCCCGCTGGGTCCCGGCCAAGGAACGGGTGTTGGTGGGCTTTCGCGAACGGGGGACCGGCTTCATCGTCGATACCGAGCGCTGCCCGGTGCTCCATCCGGCCATCGGCGAGCGGCTGCCCACGCTGGCCGAGACGCTGCAGTCGCTGACCATCTTCGACCAGGTCCCGCAGGTGGAGGTCGCCATCGGGGACGAGGGCGGGGCGCTGGTCATCCGCCATCTCGCGCCGCTGGGGTCGGGTGACGCCCAGCGACTGGCCGACTTCGGCGAGGCCGGCGGCCTGCGGATCCAGCTCCAGCCCGAGGGTCCCGAATCGGTACACGCCCTGGATCCCGACGCCCCCACGGAGCTGGCCTACCACCACCCGCAGAGCGACGTGCGGCTGGCGTTCCGGGCCACCGACTTCGTCCAGGTGAACGGCGATCTCAACCGCGCGATGGTCGAGCGGACGCTGGCGTGGCTGGCGGTGGAGCCGGGGCAGCGGGTACTGGACCTCTTCTGCGGCATCGGCAATTTCAGCCTGCCCATTGCCCGGGCCGGGGCCGAGGTGGTCGGTGTCGAGGGTGATGCGGGACTGGTGGCGCGTGCTCGGCACAACGCCGAGAGCAACGGGCTGGCCGGACGGGCCGCGTTCCACGTGGCCGATCTGAGCGAGCCGGGCAGCAGTCCGGCCTGGGCGGGCCACTACGACAGCGTGGTGCTGGATCCCGCCCGCACCGGGGCGCGCGAGGTGCTCGATGTGGTCGCGGCCAGTGGTGCGCGGCGGGTGGTGTACGTCTCCTGCAATCCGGCGACGCTGGCGCGCGATGCCGGCGAGCTGGTGGCCCGTGGCTATCGACTGACCCGCGCCGGGGTGCTGGACATGTTCCCGCACACGGCTCACGCCGAGGCCATGGCGATCTTCGAGCGCGGATGAGAGGGGCCTCAAGGGCGGCGCGCCCGGGCCGATACAGGAGGGACTCGACGACTATGGGCGGTTCGACCGTGACGAAAGAGGACATGACAGCAAGGCGGCGGTGGCGCTGGTTGGCGCTTCTGGCGGGTCTGCTCCCGCTGGGGGGGCAGGCAGCGGGGCCCATGGCGAACTCGGCCTTCAACCTCCAGGGAGGCGCCGGGGCATGGCAGCTGCAGGAAGGCGAACAGGTCTATCGCACGGACCTGGAGTCGGTGCGATATCAGGATGTCGACGGCAGCAGCCGCAGCAACCTCGATCTCCGGGTCGGTTTCGATCAGGGCATTACCGATCGCGTTCAGCTCGGGGCCACGGTTCCGTTCCGGACGCGGCTCGACCGTTCGGCCAGCTATGGCCGTCATCTGCGCGGTGATCTGCGCCTGTTGCTCGACAGTGATGGCCAGGAAGCAACCTCGTTGAGCCTCTGGGGAACGGTCCTGGAGCAAGGGAACCGTAGCGTCAACTCGGGGAATGGCGAGATGGGCGCCATGCTCAACTGGTCGCGCCGCGAGGCCGACAGCGATCTCCACTTCGGCCTGGGCACCGAGCAGGTCGATTACCCTGAAGAGCGGACCCGCTTCGAGAGTGAAAGTCGCATCTTTCTCCAGGGTGGACTGGTCGAGCGCATGTCCGATGAACATGCGTTTACCCTGGAGTTCGAGTTGGGCCGCACCTACAACGGGGATCGGCGCACCATGATGTTCATGCCGGGGATGCGCTGGTTTCAGCCCGGCACCGATCTGATCTGGACGGGGCGCATCGGGCTGGCGCCGGATGCGGTCGAAGGGCGTGCCAGTTTTTCCGGGCGCATCGGTTTGAGCTATCTCATCGGAGCGCGTGCTGATACCCCGGACCGCCGGGTGCGCGAGCTGGAAGAGCGAGTCGATACCCACGAGCGGCGCATCACCGATCTCGAGGACTGGGTCAGTCGGCAGCCCACCGGCGAGGAGCCGGAAGAGGAGGAGGCGCCCGAAATGATCCGGGTGGTCATTCAGGACACCATGGGCGACGAGGATCGGGCCGAATCCTGGGGGCGCCGTTTCGAGGAATGGGGTGATTACCAGGTCGAGCGGGTCGAATACTACGAGGTCGACGACGAACCCGAGACCTCGATACTCTATTACGGCCCCGACACCGCCGACGCAGCCGTGGACTTCGGTCGGCGTATTCCGGCCGGCGATCAGGAGGTCCTGCGCAACGAGGACATCCAGGAGCGCGGTGTCATCTGGCTGCGCATGGGCCGCGACATGGAGCGCTACCCGGAGGCCTTCGATGCCCTCTGAGATCGAACGCAAATTCCTCCTTGCCAACGCCGACTGGCGTCGCGATATCCGCTGCTCCACACCAGTGCGCCAGGGGTATCTGGCCGAGGGGAACGCCTCCGTGCGCGTGCGTGTCGCCGGGGAAGAGGCCAACCTCAACATCAAGAGCATGACCCTGGGGGTCTCGCGCCTGGAGTACGAGTACGCCATCCCCCTGGACGAGGCCCACGAGATGCTCGATCGGCTGTGTCATCGACCGCTTATCGAAAAGACCCGCCACCTGGTGGAAGCGGGCGGCCGTACCTGGGAGGTCGATGAATTCGCCGGCGAGAACGAAGGCCTGGTGGTCGCCGAGCTGGAACTCGACAGCGAGGACGAGGCATTCGAACGACCTGCCTGGCTGGGCGAGGAGGTCTCCGACGACCCCCGCTATTACAATGTCTGTCTGGTACAGCACCCCTATCGTGACTGGCCCGACCGGGTCTCATGAACGCCGACCGGCACCTCTTCATCCATCTGCCCGAACAGCGGCTCGTGCTGCTCGATGGCGAGCTGCCGCGGGCCGAATATGCGGTCTCCACCGGGGCGGCGGGCGTCGGAGAACGGGAGGGCAGCGGCGCGACCCCCCGCGGCCACCACTACATCCGGGCCGCCATCGGCGCCGGCCGGCCGGCCGGGACCGTGTTCCGGGGGCGGCGACCCACCGGCGAGATCTACAGCGAGGCCCTGGGACGAGAGAACCCCGGCCGTGACTGGATCCTCTCCCGCATCCTCTGGCTCTGCGGACTCGAGCCCGGCTTCAACCGGCTCGGCGCGTGTGACACCTTCCGCCGCTACATCTACCTGCACGGGACGCCCGACAGCGAGCCCATGGGCGTCCCGCGCTCCCACGGTTGTATCCGCATGCGCAACCGCGACATCATCGAACTCTTCGACCACGTGGGTCCGGGAACCCGCGTCTTCATCCAGGACTGAAACGGAGTGACCGCCATGGGTCTGGGCCCCGTCATGCTCGACATCGCCGGAACAGAACTGACCGCCGAGGAGCGCGAGCGTCTTCGCCATCCGCTGGTGGGAGGGGTCATCCTGTTCAGCCGGAACTTCCACGATCCCGACCAGCTGCAGCACCTGGTGGCGGACCTCCACGCGGTACGCGAACCGCGCCTGCTGGTGGCGGTGGATCAGGAGGGGGGGCGTGTCCAGCGTTTCCGCGACGGTTTCACCCTGTTGCCGGCCGCGGCCCGCTATGGTGCGTGCCACGATGTCGATCCGGTGGAGGGGCGGCGACTCGCCTATGACGGTGGCTGGGTGATGGCTCGGGAGCTGCGCGCCTTCGGGGTCGACTTCAGCTTTGCCCCGGTCCTGGACCTCGACCACGGCTGCAGTTCGGTCATCGGCGATCGCGCCTTCCATGCCGACCCCGCCGTGGTCACCGAGCTGGCCACGGCCTGGGTCGACGGCATGCGCGCGGCCGGCATGGCCGCGGTGGGCAAGCATTTCCCCGGCCATGGCGGGGTCGCCGCCGACTCGCATCTCGAGCTGCCGGTTGACGACCGGCCGCTGGAGACCCTCCTCCACAGCGATCTGCGCCCCTTCCGGGCGTTGAGCGACCACGGCATGGCGGCGGTGATGCCGGCCCACGTGGTCTACTCCGCGGTCGACGACCAGCCGGCCGGTTTCTCTCGCTACTGGCTGCAGACCATCCTGCGCGAGCGCCTCGGTTTCCAGGGGCTCATCTTCAGCGACGACCTGGCCATGGCCGGTGCCCGGGGTGCCGGGGGGCCGGTCGACCGGGCCGAGGCCGCCGTTGCGGCGGGTTGTGACATGGTTCTAGTCTGTAACGAACCGGACTCGGCCGCGGCTGTCCTCGACGGTCTGCACTGGGAGACGGACCCGCTGGCCCACGCCCGCCTGGCCCGCATGCATGGGCGCGAGGTGGTGACACGCGAGGCCCTGAGTCGGGACACGGCCTGGCGCCAGAGCGCGGATCGGTTGCTGAGCCTGGCCGAGGATCCGACGCCGCAGCTGGCTCTGCGGACCTGATCCACGAACCACAGAGAGAAGGCATATGGATGGTGTGGAAAATACCCTGGACGTGATCGGCGAGGCAACAACCTTCATGCAGCAGGAATGGGTGATGCTGGCCCAGGTCTTCGTGGTCGTCCTGGCGACCCTCGTCGTTGCCTATTTCCAGCGCCGCGTGACCCATCGGCTGAAGGAGCGCAGCGACCACAGGGACAAGGCCTGGGAGCGCGCCCTGCTGGAGACCGCGCGACGTCCGGTGAGCCTGATCATCTGGCTGGTCGGGTTGAGTTTTGCCGGCGGCGTGATCGCGGCAGGTACCGGGGCGCCGATCTACGCCTTCATCGAGCCGGCACGGGCCGTCGGTGTCATCGCCGCGCTGGCCTGGTGGCTCACCAGCTTTGCCAACCGTTTCGAACAGCTCTACATCGAGACCAAGGAACGGGAGGAGACGGGAGCGGTCGACCGCACCGGCATCGAGGCCCTCAGCAAGCTGGTGCGCGCCGCCATCATCATTACCGCCGTGCTGGTGGGGCTGCAGAACCTCGGTGTCAATCTGGCCGGGCTGATCACCTTCGGCGGCGTCGGCGGGATCATCATCGGCTTCGCCGCCAAGGATCTGCTGGCCAACTTCTTCGGCGGCCTGATGGTCTACATGGATCGCCCCTTCGAGCCGGGCAACTGGATCCGCTCGCCGGATCGCGAGATCGAGGGGACCGTGGAGGAGATCGGCTGGCGGCTGACCCGCATCCGGACCTTCGACCAGCGGCCACTCTATGTCCCCAACGCGGTTTTCTCCAGTGTGGCGCTGGAGAACCCGTCGCGCATGACCCATCGCCGGATCTTCGAGAATGTCGGCGTGCGCTATGCCGATGCCCCGGTGGTGCGCCGGATCGTCGAAGACATCCGGGAGATGGTGGAGAACGACCCGGCGCTGGATACCGACCAGACCACCATCGTGCGATTGAACCACTTCGGCGATTTCTCCATGGACATCATGGTCTACTGCTTTACCCACACGACCAACTGGATCGAGTACCACAAGGTGAAGGAGGACGTCCTGATGCGCATCAACGACATCATCGCCGCCCATGGCGCCGAGATCGCCTTCCCGACGCGGACCGTCCACCTGTCCGGGGACGAGGAGGCGCCACCGCCCGGCGGGCCCGAGAGGGCGGCGATCCAGGGCGGTGTTTGAACTCCATCAGCAAATGCTGACAGCGGGGTGACAAGTCCCTATAATGCCCCGCTCCAAACTCACAATTATTTCGCATGGCTGGAGCGTAAGATTATGGCAGACAAGCTTCTCATCGTGATGGTGAACACCGATCCGTCCAATCCCTCCGAGCTCGGCGCGCCGTTCTTCCAGGCCACCGTGGCCGCGGCCATGGAGTATGAGGTCGAGGTCATCATGACCGGCCGCGCCGGTGAGCTGGCCAAGAAGGGTGTGGCCGAGAACCTGTTCGTGCAGGAAGGCAGCCCGAAGTCTGTGCTCGAGTTCATGCAGGACGCCGTGGAAGCCGGCGCCAGCTTCAAGGTCTGCACCCCGACCCTGGAGCTGTGGGGCGACGAGCTCATCGACGAGGTCGAAGAGACCGTGGGTGGTGCCTACGTCATCACCGAGGCGATGGACGACGACACCGTCACCTTCACCTACTGAGGTGGCCAGCGCCATGTCGGTGAGTGCCGAGGAGGCGGCAGCGGCCCTGGACAGGGCCGAGTGTCTCCACACGGCGACCGACGTGGCCGTCGCGCTGGACCGGATGGCGGACGCCATCCAGCAGGATTACCGGAGCAGCAATCCCCTGGTGCTCTGCATGATGATCGGCGGGCTGATGCCCGCGGGTCATCTCCTTTCCCGAATCTCGATACCGCTGCAGATCGACTATATCCATGCCACCCGGTATCGGTGTGAAACCGTCGGCGGAGAACTGGCGTGGCGAGCCCTGCCGAGCCAGCCCCTGGCCGGCCGTCATGTTCTGCTCGTCGATGACATACTCGACCAGGGGCTGACCCTGGCCGCCGTGCGTGACCACTGCCTGGAGCAGGGGGCGGCTTCGGTGGGGATCGCGGTGCTGGTGCGCAAGCGGATCGAGCGGCGGACCCCGCTCGAGGCGGATTATGCCGGGCTCGACGTCCCCGATCGCTATGTCTTCGGCTTCGGCATGGATTACGAACACTACCTGCGCAACATCAACGGCATCTACGCCGTCTAGGAGGAACCCTTGGCCGATCTGGCAATCATCGGCGGCACCGGTCTGACCACGCTGGACGGGCTGGTCATTACCGGCCGGGAGGTCGTGAACACCCCCTTTGGCGAACCCTCGGGGCCGGTGGTCCACGGTGAACTGGGGGGCTGCGAGGTCCTCTTCCTGCCACGCCACGGGCAGGGGCACACCATCCCGCCCCACCAGATCAACTACCGCGCCAACCTCTGGGCGCTCCAGTCGGTGGGGGCGGAGAAGATCGTCGCCATCAATGCGGTGGGGGGGATTCGGCCCGACATGGCTCCGGGGCGCCTGGCGATCCCGGATCAGATCATCGACTACACCGGATCGCGCCACAACACCTTCTTCGACAGCGACCAGACCCAGGTGGTCCATGTGGACTTCACCGAGCCCTACTGCGACGAACTGCGCCGGCAACTCATCCAGGCCGGGGAGAACGCCGGACTGGATCCCGTGCGCGATGGTACCTATGCCGCCACCCAGGGCCCGCGCCTGGAGACGCGGGCCGAGGTGGAGCGCCTGGAGCGGGACGGCTGCCATCTGGTGGGGATGACCGGGATGCCGGAGGCGGTGCTCGCCCGCGAACTGGCGATCTGCTACGCCAGCTGCTGCGTGGTTGCCAACTGGGGGGCGGGCAAGGACGGCGACGCCGTCATTACCATGGAGGGAATCGAGGAGTACCTGCGCCAGGGGATGCAGGATGTCCGCAGCCTCCTGAGTCAGCTGGTCGGGCTCCTCTGAGGCACGGCCTCGGGCCGCACCCCGCTAGACCGCTGTCCTAGCGGTCGATGACCCCGGCCCCGGGGGTCACCACCGATTCGTCCTCGTCTTCACTCTCGCCCGGACTGCTGTCGTCGAGGATGGCATCGTCCTCACCATCCATATCGGCAAACTCGTAGCGGTTCACGAAGACGATGATGCCCACCAGCGGGTGATCGATGTAGTGGATCTCGCCGCTGCGCATGCGGCGACTGTCGACGATTCGGAAGCGGTCCGGCACGGCGTCGGCCCGTGACGGATCGTGGAGGACCAGATCGGGACGGTAATAGGCCTGCATGCGCTCATCCGGCGACGGGTCGCGATAGAAGAGGTCGACCTCGGCGTGGAGGTACCGGGTCTGGATGATCCGGATGGTCCCGTCGATCACCGGCGCGGGCGGTCCCTCGGTGGCATAGGGGCGCAGCTCGGGCGGTTCCCCTTCATCACCGGCCTCCCCGTCGTTATCCGCTTCGGTGGGGAGGTAGGTCAGCTCTTCGGTCCACTCACCCCGGGGGAGGTTCGGCTCGATGCGCAACACCGGCTCGCCGTCCGGACCCGTCTCGCGCCAGTAGAGTCCGCCCTGGAAATGGATGGGCAACGCCCGCTCCCGATCGAGGCCGGGCTGCCGCCAGGCCTTGTGGGCCAGCAGGCGGTAGTCGTCGGAGTCGAAGATGCGCCGGCTCGTTCGCGGCAACCGGAACGCGTCGGCGGGCAGGGCCTGGAACGGGATGTGGTCCAGAGAACTCAGGCCATCGGTCCCGTCCCCTTCGGCGACACCATCGCCGTCCCCCTCGTCGGCCGCGGGGCGCGGCAGGATCGGGAGGGCGTGGCGTGTCGCCGGGCGCTCGGGCTCCAGGGGCCAGGTTTCGGGCCCGGGATCCCCCTCGTGGCTGAACACGATGATCTCGACGTCGTACCAGCGCTGACTGTCTCCGCTTGCCGGGGCCGGCAGGGCGATCAGCAGGGCCGGGAGCAGGGCGGTAAGATGGCGTACGGCGCGGTTCACGACCATCAGGCAGCATCCTCGACGACAAGTTCGGCCAGCAGGCCCTCCAGACAGTCCAGTCGATCGTCCAGGTTCGGCATATCCTTCCTTATCTTGAGCTTGTCGGTGCCGTCGAGCTGATAGGTGGCGGGCCACTGCTGGATCAACTGGATCAGCCGCGCCGGGTCGATGTTCGGCTGCGAATCGAACTGCAGTCGCCCCCCCTCCGGTCCGAGGTCCACTCGGGTCAGGCCGACATCCCGGCAGCGCAGCTTCAACTGCGTCACCTGGAAGAGATTGTCCACCGCTTCCGGCAGCAGGCCGAACCGGTCGATCATCTCCACCTTCAGCTCCTTCAGTGCTTCCTGATTCTCCGCCGTGGCAATGCGTTTGTACAGGCTCAGGCGGGTGTTGATGTCCGGGATGTAGTCCTCGGGGATCAGGGCGGGCACCCGCAGGTCCACCTCGGGACCGTGGTGCACGGGCGCCTCCAGATCGGGCTGGCGCCCGGCCTTGAGGTCGTCCACGGCGCGCTCCAGCAGCTCGGCGTAGAGGGTGAAGCCCACGGCCTGCATCTGCCCGCTCTGCTCGTCGCCGAGGATCTCGCCGGCACCGCGGATCTCCAGGTCGTGGCTGGCCAGGGTGAAGCCGGTGCCGAGATCCTCAATGGACTCCAGCGCTTCCAGCCGCTTGATGGCATCGCCGGTCATGGCCGAGCGGTGCGGGATGAGCAGATAGGCGTAGGCGCGGTGGTGGGAGCGGCCCACGCGCCCGCGCAGCTGGTAGAGCTGGGCCAGGCCGAAGTGGTCGGCGCGGTTGATCAGGATGGTGTTGGCCGACGGCACATCGAGCCCGGTCTCGATGATGGTGGAACAGACCAGCACATTGAAGCGCTGGTGGTAGAAGTCCGACATCACCCGTTCCAGCTCGCTCTCGCGCATCTGCCCATGGGCGACGCGCACCGAGGCCTCCGGTACCAGCTCCGCCAGGTCGCTGGCCGCCTTGTCGATGGTCTCCACCTTGTTGTGCACGAAGTAGACCTGGCCGCCGCGCCGGATCTCGCGCAGCACGGCCTCCTGGATCAGGGCGCTGTCCCACTCGCTGACAAAGGTCTTCACCGGCAGCCGACGCGCCGGCGGCGTGGCGATGACCGAGAGGTCGCGCATACCGGAGAAGGCCATGTTCAGGGTGCGCGGGATCGGGGTGGCCGTGAGGGTCAGCATGTCCACCTCCGAGCGCAGCGCCTTGAACCGCTCCTTCTGGCGCACGCCGAAGCGGTGCTCCTCGTCGATGATCACCAGCCCCAGATCCTTGAAGGTGGTGTTGCCCTGGAGCAGCTTGTGGGTGCCGATGATGATGTCCACGGTGCCGTCGGCGAGCCCCGCCATGACCTTGTCCTGATCGGCGCGGGCACGAAAGCGCGACAGGCTCTCCACCCGGACCGGCCAGTCGGCGAAACGGTCGCGGAAGGTCTCGAAGTGCTGCTCGGCGAGCAGGGTGGTGGGCACCAGCATGGCCACCTGGCGGCCGCCCTGGACGGCGATGAAGGCGGCGCGCAGGGCGACCTCGGTCTTGCCGAAACCGACATCGCCGCAGACCAGGCGATCCATCGGCTTCTCCGACCGCATGTCGGCGACCACCGCGTCGATGGCCTCACCCTGATCCTCGGTCTCCTCGAAGGGGAAACTGGCGGCGAAGGCGGCGTACTGGTCGTCCACCGGGTAGGCGTGGCCCTGACGCGCCTCCCGGCGGGCGTAGAGGTCGAGCAGTGCGGCGGCGACGTCGCGCACCTTCTCGGCGGCCTTGCGCTTCGCCTTGTCCCACT
>CAZGJO010000011.1:0-2425 GCA_964525685.1 uncultured Ectothiorhodospiraceae bacterium
ACCTTACTCGCGGCATTCTCCCACGGAGCCGGGGGCGCAGCGGCGCCCGTCGACCCAGGTGGTGCGGTGCAGGTTGGCCCCGGTCAGATCGACCCCGTTGATCTCGGCGTCGGTGAGGTCGACGTAGCTGAGATCGGCGTCGGTGAAATCCACCCGGCGCAGATCGGCGCGCCGCAGGTCGGCACCGAGGAGCACCGCGCCGCTGAGATCGGCGTCGGTGAGGGTCGCCATGTGCAACCGCGCGTAGCGGACGTCGGCACCGCTGAGATCGGCACCGACCAGGATCGCCCGCGTCAGGACGGTGTCGCGCAGGTTGGCGCCGGCGAGCTCGGCGTTGCGGGCCACCAGGCCGGCGTGGTCACAGCCGCGCCAGTTGACGCCGGGGGCGGCCGGTTCATCGCAGGTCACCGGATCCCGTTCGGGCGTCTCGTGGAAGAAGGTGAAGTAGACGCTGGTGCCGAGCAGCAGCAGCACCACCAGCAGCCACCAGGCATGCTCCTTCGGCCGGTTGGCGGCGGCCGCCATGACCTTCTGGTGGAGCCGGCGCATCTCGATCTCCTCGAGCCTGGGATCGGCGCGGCGTTCGACGGTGAAGGTGCTGTCGTCGTCTTCCTGGCGTTCGTCGGCCCAGCGGCGGGCGGCCTCCAGGCGATCGCGGTTGTGCGGATCGGAGAGGTCGGCCTTCATCACGTCGGGGATGAGCTCGTCCGGATAATCATCGATCACCCCCCACTCTTCGTCGTCGGGGCTGACGGCGGACTCCCGCGCCAGGCGCCCGAGCAGCAGCCAGCGCTGGACCTGGCCGGTGGTGAAGGGCCCGATGGGGATGCCTTCCTCGTCCTGGAGGTACCACTTGTTGTCGTGGGGGTGGTGTTCCGTCTCGTGTTCGGCCATGGTTTTTCCCGCTCCACTTGAATTCGCCGCCTCGAGGCCGCCAATAGACGAGAATATGGCAAGCGAAGGCCCGGGTGAAGGGGTAGGACGAACGATCCATGGTCATCGATCTCAATCGCGCGGATCCACGCGGCGGCTCGGGGCCGCTGCTGACCCTGCGCCAGGCGGCCTCCGGTGGGGAGCGGGGCAACTGGCAGGCGGGGCAGGTGCTGCGTGCGACGGTGGTCTCGTTCACGCCGCAGGGCCATGTGAATCTGGATGTGGACGGCACGCGCCTGCAGTCCAACCAGTCGGCGCTGGGGCTGCAGGCGCAGTCGGGCCAGAGCCTGCGGCTGGAGGTGGTCTCGGGCGGCAAGCTGCCGGTGCTGCGGGTGCTCGAGGGCGGTGGGTCGCCCCAGGAAGCCGCGCGTCAGGCGACCCGGGAGGCGCTGCCGCGGCAGGCGTCGCTGGAGCAGGTGCTGCAGCGCGGTGCGGATCAGCTGCGCCAGCTGGCCGGCGGGGCCGGGACCACGCAGCAGGCCCAGGCCGCCCGCCAGGTGCTGAGTGCGCTGCCGGATGCGGGGCGGATGACCACCGCCGAGGGGGTCCGCCAGGCGGTCAGCAATTCCGGGCTGTTTCTCGAGAACCATCTGGGCCAGCAGGCGCGCGGGGGGCCGGCGGCGCCGCTCTCCCAGGATCTGAAGGCGAACGTGTTGCGGCTGTTGAGCGTGATGCGTCCGGCGGAGGCCGCCGCGCGTCCGGCCGCCACTCAGGGGGGCGGCGCTCAGGGAGGCGGCGCGGCCCAGACCAGCGGGCAGGTGCCGCTGCTGACCTATCCGCCGCCGAACCGGGGGGCGCTGCTGCAGGCCACCGGGCAGACGGGGGCCGGTCCGTCGGCGGGGCAACCAACCGGTGCCCAGGCGGCTGGTGCCCAGGCGGCTGGTGCTCAGGCGGCGCCGGCAGGGTCCACCGCTCCCGCGCAGGCGGCGCCGTCGGGGCAGGCGGCACCGGCGGTCCAGACGGGGCAACCGGCCGGCGGTCAGGCAGGACAGGCGGTGGCCGCCGCCGGGGTACGCGCCGCCGATCTGGTCCAGCAGCTGGAGGCGGGGCTGGCGCGGATCCAGCTCAATCAGCTCGCCTCCACCGGGGCGCTGACCGAGGGCGCCCGCCCCCACTGGCACGTGGAGCTCCCCCTGCGCGGCCAGGACGGCACGCTCACCCCCCTCACCCTCGCCCTGACCCGGGAGCGCGAGGGCGACGGGGATACCATCGCGCCACTGTGGACGGTGAACCTCCACTTCGAGCTGAGCGAACTCGGCCCCATCCGCGCCGGTCTCACCCTGGTGGGCGAGCGCCATGTCTCCGTGGGACTCTGGGCGCGGGACGAGGAGACGGTGGCGATCTTCGAGGCGGAGCTGGACCGCCTGCGCGAGTCCATGGCCGCGGCGGGGCTCACCGTCGGCCACGTGGGGGTGCGCCAGGGGGCCGCCGAGCCGCCGAGCCCCGCCGCCGAGAACCTGGCCACCCGTCTGCTCGACGAGGAGGCGTGAGA
>CAZGJO010000011.1:2435-8980 GCA_964525685.1 uncultured Ectothiorhodospiraceae bacterium
TTCAAAACCGGGAGTGAACATGGCCGCCGACGACAACAACGGGACCGATCCGCAACAGCCGCGCGCCGTGGCCCTGCGCTACGACCACCGCACGGCGCCGCGCGTCACCGCCAAGGGCAGCGGCCGCACGGCGGAGGCCATCCTGGCGCTGGCGGCGGAGAACGACATCCCCCTCCACGAGGATCCCGACCTGGTGACCCTGCTGGCCCAGCTGGAGCTGGGTCAGGAGATCCCCACCGCCCTCTACCAGGCGGTGGCGGAGGTCATCGCCTTCGCCTACCTGGTCTCGAAGAAGGAGTAAGCGAGGAAAAGGGGACAGTCCCCTTTTCCTCACTCTTCCAGGCGGTGGAGCATGGCGACGAGTTCGGCTTCGCCGCGGGTCAGGCCGCAGACGTCCATGAGGTCTTCCATGGAGGCGCCGCGGCGGGCCATGCGGATGGCCTGCTGGTAGGACTGGTGGGCGGGATCGCTGAGGTCGAGCTGGTCCTGGCGCTCGGCCAGGTGGGAGAGCTGGCGCTCCAGGCGCATGACGCGCTCGCCGACGCCGACGGCGGCGGAGACGAGGCCGCGCAGGTCGGTGCGCACCGCTTCCGCTTCGCGCGCCATGCGCTGGCGCTCGCGTCGCGCGGCCACCAGGGCGTAGAACGCCACCACCAGGGCCACGCCGGCCAGCCCCAGGGCGAGCCAGATGGCGGTGGTCATGGCGGAGAGGGTCATCGGCGCCTCAGAGGTTGGCGACGTCCTGCCATTCGCTGTCGGAGAGGAGCTTGTCCAGGTCCACGAGGATGAGCAGGTTGGATTCGCGGCTGGCGACGCCCTGGATGTACTTGGAGGATTCGTCGTTGCCGACGTTGGGGGCGTGCTCGATCTCGGACTGGCGCAGGCGCATGACCTCGGAGACGCTGTCCACGAGTATCCCCACGGTCTGGTCCGCCACCTCGAGGATGACGAAGCGGGTCTCGTCGTCGGGCTCGCGCTCGTCCAGGGCAAAGCGCTTGCGGGTATCGAGGATGGTGACGACATTGCCACGCAGGTTGATGATGCCGAGCACGTAGTCCGGCGCGCCGGGCACCGGGGTGATCTCGGTGTAGCGCAGCACTTCCTTGACCTGCTCCACCGGAACCCCGTACTTCTCCTCTTCCAGATGGAAGGTAACCCACTGGGTCATGGGATCGTTGACGTCGTCGACGACGTGCTCCTGAGCGTCAATGGTTTCCATGGCGCCACCTCGTGTTCATAGATTGATTCATTGTAGCTGCAATGGCGTTTCCAGCCTACCCCGCGGCTATTCCGCCGGTTCCTCTTCGCCATTGGCCAGCAGGTAGATGAGACCGTCGGCGTCCAGCAGGGCGCACATCTGGTCCTTGACGGTGCCGGCCAGCCATTTGCGCTTCGTGCGGGAGGAGCGCCACTTCACCGCGTCGGGCTCCAGGTTGATGACCTCTTCCACGCTGTCGCAGGCGATGCCGTAGAGGCCGTCGCCGATGATGATGATCCGGCGCTGACTCTGCTTCGGCGGCTCGCGCTGGTCGCGGATCCGCGCCGGAACGACCAGTTGGGCCAGGTCGATGACCGGGACGTGCTTGCCGCGACTCTGGATGAGGCCGAGGTACCACGGCGAGCGGTTGGGCAGCGGTGTCAGGTCCTGCGGCCATTCGAGGATGGCGTTGAGTTCCACCAACGGCAGGGCCATGGTCAGGCCGCCGAGGGTGAACAGCAGCGCCTGGAAGCGCTCCTGACCCCAGTCCGGCACGCCCTCCCAGGGGCTCTCCACCTGCTCGGGGATGAGCGCCGGCAGGTTGGCGGTGACCTCTTCCACCCGCTCTTCCGGGATCGGCTCCGGCGCCGGCTGCGGGATGGTCCGGGCGAGCAGGTCCTGACCCATGCCGGCCATGGGATCGGCCTCGGCCACGGCGGGCGCCGGTTCCGGGGCGGGTTCTGGTGTCGGTTCCGGCTCGGGCGTCGGTCCCGGCTCGGGTTCCGGTTCCGGCTCGGGTTCAGGTTCCGGCTCGGGTTCCGGTTCCGGCTCCGGCTCGGGCTCGGGCTCGGGCTCAGGTTCCGGTTCAGGTTTCGGCTCCGGCTCCGGCGCGCCCTCTTCCGGCGCCCCGGACAGCGCCTCCTCGTCCTCGTCCGTCTCCTGGAGCAGGGAATCGAGGTACAGGCTGAGGGCGTCCTTCTCGGCGGCCAGGGTGCGGTGGTTGCGCTTACCGCTCATGCGCTCTTCTCTCCCGACGACGGCTGCTCACCGTCGAGCTTCATCAGGTGCGCCAGCAGCTCACCGTAGGCGACCACGCCCTTGGTCTTGGGATCCAGGCTCGGCAGCGGAACGCCGAGCTTGCTCGCCTCGCGGAACTGGTTGTCCACGGGGATGACCCCTTCCCAGATATGCTCGGGATAGGCGTCGCGCAGCAGATTCAGGCTCTCGACGGCCGCCTTGGTGCGCTTGTCGAACAGGGTCGGGATGATGGTGTAGGCCAGATCGCGACGGCTGGCGCGGTGCATCATCTCCAGGGTGTGGACCATGCGCTCGAGCCCCTTCTGGGCGAGGAATTCGGTCTGCACCGGCACCAGCAGGCGGGTGCAGGCGGCCAGGGCGTTGACCATCAGCACCCCGAGGACCGGCGGACAGTCGATGAGGACGTAGTCGAAGTGGTCCTCCAGGCGGCGCAGGGCGCGCTTGACCACCAGGCCCATCCCCTCCTGGGCGCCGAGCTGCCGGTCCAGGGTCGCCAGGGCGGTGGAGGCCGGCAGGATCTGCAGCCCCTTCATGGAGGTCTTGCGCAGCACCCCGGCCGGGTTGACCTGATGGCCGATGCTCACCTGCTGGAACAGCGAGTAGATGCTGTGTTCCAGGGTGTCGGGGTCATAGCCGAAATAGGCCGACATGGAGCCATGGGGATCCATGTCCACCAGCAGGGTGTTGTGGCCCTGCCGCGCCAGGATCCCGGCCAGTGTGACGGCGGTGGTGGTCTTGCCGACCCCGCCCTTCTGATTCGCTACGGCCCAGACTTTCAACGGCCTCTCCTCTCTATCGTGCGCGCACGGGGCTGCCATCCGGGGTGGTGAACAGCGCCTCGTCCTCGCCCGCCTCGGCGGGCGCTTCTTCGGCCCCGGCGTCGGGGGACGCCCCTTCGGTGCCGGCCCGCTCGTGTTCCGGCACAAAGGCCTCCGGATTCTCCTGGATCTGGCGCGGGGTCGGCTTGTCGATGACCATGACCACCCGACGGTTGCGCTCGCGCCCCTCGGCGGTCTCGTTGCTCGCCACCGGCTTCTGTTCGCCGAAGCCGACTGCGGAGAGTCGCTCCGACTCGACCCCGTTCTCTTCCAGCAGGCGGACCACCGCGGCGGCCCGCGCCGCCGACAGCTCCCAGTTGGACGGGAAGCGCTCGGTGGCGATGGGGACGTTGTCGGTGTGGCCCTCGATCTTCACCGGGTTCGGCAGCCTCTGCAGGATGTTGGCCATGGCGCGCAGAATGGGAAAGGCGTGTTCCTCCAGGGACGCGCTGCCGCTCTCGAACAGGGAACTGGTATCGATCTCGATCTCGATGAAGGCGCGGTCCTCGCGCACGGAGAGCAGCCCGGCGTCGATGAGCGGCTCCATCTCCTCGGCCACCTCTTCCTGCATCTCCTCCAGGGCCGAGGCGGCCGCCTCGGCCAGGGCTTCGGCCTCGGCCGGGGAGACGGTCTGCCCCACCCGGTCGGTGTCCTGCAGTTCCCGTTCGGCGGCATCCAGCCCCGGATCCCCGATCTGGACCGGATCCAGGGTGGTGGGCTCGGCGCGGAAGGCGGCCGACAGGGAGTCCGAGAGCATCTCGTACTTCGCCTGGTCGATGGCGGAGATGGCGTACATCACCACGAAGAAGGCGAGCAGAAGCACCAGGAGGTCGGCGTACGGGATCGCCCAGGCCTCGTGGTTGACGTGCTCCTCTTTCTTCTTCTTCCGCGCCATCCTTCACTCCCGGGGCGATACGGCCCGTGCGGGCGCGACCCGCGCCTGCTCAGCGCACCGCCTTGGCGATCGCTGTTCCGACTTCGTCCAGCGGCAGGACCCGCTCGGCCAGCCCGGCCTCGGCCACCGCCGCCGGCATGCCGTAGACCACGCTGGAGGCCTCGTCCTGCGCCCAGATGGACGAGCCGGCCGCGCGCAGGTCCCGCGCCCCTTCCCTACCATCGGCCCCCATGCCTGTCAACACGACGGCCAGGACGCCGCCGCCGTACGCCTTCGCCAGGCTGCTGAAGCCGAGATCCACGGAGGGCTTGTAGTTCAGGGTCGCCTCGCCCTCCTCGATGTGCACGTATTCGGTGCCGGGACGGCGGCGATGCACGGTCATCTGCATGCCGCCGGGCGCCAGCAGGGCCACGCCGGGCTTGAGGGGATCCCCGTCCTCGGCCTGGCGGACGTTGATCTTGCAGAGGGAGTCCAGCCGCTTGGCGAAGGCGGGGGTAAAGGTCCCCGGCATGTGCTGGAACATCACCACCGGCACCGGGAAATCCGCCGGCAGCTGCGTCAGCACGCGCTGCAGCGCCACCGGGCCGCCGGTGGAGGTGCCGATGGCCACCACCTCGATGTCGCCGGTGCGCTTGGCCGGCGCCGGGGCCGGCTTCGGCGCGGCACTGGGGGCGGGGCGCTGCGGTGCGGTGGGCGGCCCCTTGGCCTGCTCGCGCCGCGCGGTCCGCCCCTTGACGCCGATGGTGAAGACGCGGCTGCGCAGCAGGCGCACCGCCTCCTCGTGGTTGCCGGAGAGATCGTCCAGCCGCTTGGGCAGGAAGTCCAGGGCACCGGCCTCCAGGGCGTCCAGGGTCGGCTGGGCGCCCTCGGTGGTCAGCGAGGAGAACATCAGGATCGGGGTGGGGCACTCCGCCATGATCTGGCGCACGGCGGTGATGCCGTCCATCACCGGCATCTCGATGTCCATGGTGATGACGTCGGGCTTGAGCTCCTTGGTCTTCTCGATGGCATCCTTGCCGTCCACCGCCTCGCCGATCACCTCGATGCGCGGATCGGCGCCCAGCATCTCCACGATGCGGCGGCGGAAGAAACGGGAATCGTCAACGACGAGGGCGCGCACGGGCATCAGGTGTCCCCTCCCCGTGCGCGATCAAGCATGTTCTTCATGGATAGAGGTTCCTTTCGCTCGGGCACGCGGCCCGATCAATGGTGGAAACGGACCGCGCGCTGACCGTATTTCTTGAGCAGGCTGGGGATGTCGAGGATCAGGGCGATCTTGCCATCCCCGGTGATGGTGGCGCCGGCCATCCCCTGGACCTTGTCCAGCAGGGCGCCCAGCGGCTTGATCACGACCTCTTCCTGGCCGATGAGCGAGTCGACCACCAGGCCGATCTTCTGGTTCCCCACGTGGACCACGACCACATGGGACTCCTCCTTCTCGTCGCCCTGCTCGCTGGCCTCCTGCTGCTTCTGCTTGTGGCCGCCGGGGTGCCCCTCGCGGAGCAGCCAGTCGGAGAGGTAGAAGAGCGGCATCGGCTTCTCGCGGACCATGATGACGGTCTGGCCGTCGACCACGTTGGTCTCGGAGAGGTCGAGGTCGAAGATCTCGCTGACGTTGACCAGCGGCAGGGCGAAGGTCTGTTCACCGACCACGATCATCAGGGTCGGGATGATCGCCAGGGTCAGCGGCACCTTGACGTTGATCCGCGTGCCCTCGTTGGGGGCGGAATCGATGTCCACGGAGCCGTTGAGCTGGCTGATCTTGGTCTTGACCACGTCCATGCCGACGCCGCGGCCGGAGACGTCGGAGATCTCGGTCTTGGTGGAGAAGCCGGCGGCGAAGATGAGGTTGAAGGCCCCCTTGTCGTCCAGCCGGTTGGCCGCCTCCTCGTCCATGACGCCCTTCTCCACCGCCTTGCGGCGCAGCTTGTCCGCGTCCATCCCGGCGCCGTCGTCGGCGATGACCAGCAGGATGTGGTCTCCCTCCTGCTGGGCGGAGAGCTTGACCGTGCCGGTACGCGGCTTGCCCTTGCGCTCGCGCTCGTCCGAATCCTCGATGCCGTGGTCACCGGCGTTGCGGACCAGGTGGACGAGGGGATCGGCCAGGGCCTCGACCAAGTTCTTGTCCAGGTCGGTATCCTCGCCCTCCATCTCCAGCCGGATCTCCTTGTTCAGGCTCCGGGCCAGGTCACGGATGACGCGCGGGAAGCGGCCGAAGACCTTCTTCACCGGCTGCATGCGGGTCTTCATCACCGACGACTGGAGATCGGCGGTGACCACGTCGAGGTTGCTGACAACGGTGGTGATCTCGCCGTTGCCGAGCTTTTGATCGAGGTTGACCAGTCGGTTGCGGACCAGCACCAGCTCGCCGACCATGTTCATGATGTCGTCCAGGCGCTTGGTGTCGACACGCACGGTGGTCTCGGCCTGCTGCTCGCCGCCCTTGCCGCCGCCTGCGGCACCACCACCGCCTGCGGCACCACCACCACCGCCGCCCTGGCCGCCCCCGGCGGCCGGCTTCTCCGACTTCTTCTCGGCGGGCTTTTCTGCGGGTTTCTGCTCCGCCGGTTTCTGTTCCGCCGGTTTCTGTTCCGCC
>CAZGJO010000011.1:9080-20904 GCA_964525685.1 uncultured Ectothiorhodospiraceae bacterium
TCCGCCGGTTTCTGTTCCGCCGGTTTCTGTTCCGCCTGGGCCGACTTCTCGGCGGGCTGCGACGCCGCCTGCTGCGCCCCCTCGGCCGGCGCGGCCCCCTTCACGGCCGGCGGGGTGCCGCCGGCGCCGGGGGCCTTGCCCTCGCCATAGAGCTGATCGAGCAGCGCGTCGAACTCTTCCTCGGTGATGTCCTCGTCACCATCACCGCCGGCCACCTCGCCGCCGGTCTCGGCGGTTGCCGGTGCCTTGTCCATGTCGCCCGCCATGGGAGGCCCGGAGAAGCGGCCTTCCCCATGGAGCTGGTCCAGGAGCTCTTCGAACTCCTCTTCGGTGATGTCCTCGTCGCCGCCACCGGCGGCAGCCTCACCGCCCCCCTTGGCCTCGCCGCCGTCCAGGGCGTTGAGCATGGCGTCGAACTCGGCGTCGGCATCGCTGTCGTCCTCGCCCCCCGCGGCGGCCTCGGCCGGTGCGGCTTCTTCAGCAGCCGGGGCCGCCTCGGCCAGCGCGGGCTCTTCCGTCTCTGCCGGTGCCTCCGCCGGGGCCTCGGCGGCCTCGCCACCACCGGCCCCGGCGGGCTGGGCCAGCTCCTCGAGCTTGCGCAGCAGTTCCGGCTCGGCGGACTCGGGCATGACGCCGTTGCGCACCGAGTCGAACATGTCGTTGAGGATGTCGAGCACCGGGAGGATGACATCCATGAGCTCGGAATCGACCTCGCGCTCATGGTTGCGCAGGACGTTGAAGACGTCCTCGGAGCGGTGGCAGAGCTCCACCAGCGGTGTCAGACCGACAAAGCTGGCACCGCCCTTGATGGTGTGGAAGCCGCGGAAGACGGCGTTGAGCAGATCGGAATCATCGGGGCTCTGTTCGAGCTGGACCAGTTGCTCCTGCAACTGCTCCAGGATCTCGCCGGCCTCGACCAGGAAGTCCTGTAATATCTCTTCGTCGGCGTCGAATGACATGACTACTCCGCTCTAGAAGCCGAGGCTCGACAGCAGCTCGTCCACTTCGTCCTGGCCGCTGACGGCGTCGGCGTGATCCACGCCGGGCACCTGCGGCCCCTGGGGTTCGATCGAGGAATCCGCGACCTCGGCCGCGGCCGGTGCGGCGGCGCCCCCCGTCGGCGTCTTGTCGCCCTCGGCGGCCCGCCCCCCGGAGATCCGGATCAGCTCGACCAGGTTGCCCTCCACCTCTTCCACGAGGTTGATGACCCGGTGGATGATCTGTCCGGTGAGGTCCTGGTAGTCCTGCGCCATCAGGACCTCGTTGAGGTTGTTCTTGAGGGTGGTGACCTGGCCGCTGGTCTCCTTGAGATGGGTCTTGATGTCGCGGCTGAGGGTACGGAACTCCTCCACGGAGAGCTCCTTGCGCAGGAACTTGTTCCACCCCTCGCCGATCTCGTCCACCTTGCTCTGGAGATCGTCGCACAGCGGCAGCGACTCTTCCACGGCGTTCAGGGTACGGTTGGCCGCCTGATCGGTCATCGAGACGACGTAGCGCAGGCGCTCACGGGCATCGGGGATCTCGTGCTCGGCCAGGGTGGAGATGCGCGTATCGACCTGGAAGCTGTTCAGCGCCTCGTGCAGATCGCGGGTCAGCTTGCCGATCTGCTGGAACATCTCGGTCTCGCGCAGCCGGGTCAGCTCCTCGAGGGTCTGGTAGCCCGCCTCGTCCTGACCGGCCTCCAGCTGGCTCACCAGCTGCCGGGCCAGCTGCAGGTAGTGTTCGTTGTTGCCGGTGTGTTGTTCGTTGTCCATTGAGGCCTCTGCGCACCGAATCAGGAGTTTTCCACGCGATCGAAGATCTTTTTCAGCTTCTCGTCGAGGGTGTGCGCGGTGAAGGGCTTGACGATGTATCCGTTCACGCCGGCCTGGGCGGCGGCGACGATCTGTTCCTTCTTCTGCTCGGCGGTGACCATCAGTACCGGCAGGTGGGCGAGCTTGGGATCGGCGCGCACGGCCTTGAGCAGCTCCAGCCCGTCCATGCCGGGCATGTTCCAGTCGGTCACCAGAAAGTCGAAGTCACCCTTCTGCAACTTCGGCAGAGCGGTCTGGCCGTCGTCGGCCTCGTCGACGTTGTTGAACCCCAGATCCCGCAGCAGGTTCTTGATTATCCGTCGCATCGTGGAGAAATCGTCCACGATGAGGATCTTCATGTTCTTGTCCAAGACAACCTCCGGTCCCGCTACCCTAGCCTGCGTTCGTGTCTCCGGACATGGCCGGCCCTTGTGTCATGTGCGCGTTTATACCACGTGTGCCCGCTGCCGTCATTGTATCAGACGGACGGCGATTCAGCGCCCTACCAGCCCGCCGAGGCGCTGCCACCGCCGCCCCAGCCGCCGGCGCGCCCCACCAGCCTCTCGGCGAAGAACTCCAGATGGCCGGCGCTGCGCGGCATCGGCCACTTGTCGATCTTCTGAGCCAGCATGCGGAAGGCCTGAGCCGAACGGCTGTCCGGGAAGGCCTCCACCACCGGCTGCTGCCGGTTGACGGCGCGCCGCAGGGCGTCGTCCCGAGGCACGAGCCCCATGAAGTCCAGCTCCACGCAGAGGAAGTGGTCGGTGACCCGCGCCATCTTCTCGTAGAGCCGCTGCCCCTCCCGCACAGTATTGACCATGTTGGCGAGGATGCGCACGCGTTCGACGCCGTGGTCCCGGGTCAGCACCTTGATCAGGGCATAGGCGTCGGTGATGGAGGCCGGTTCGTCGCAGACCACCACCACCACCTCCTGCGCCGCCTTGCTGAAGGTGATGACGCTGTCGGAGAGCCCGGCGGCGGTGTCCACCAGCAGCACGTCCAGATCCATGGCCAGCTCGCTGAAGGCGCGCACGATGCCGGCGTGCTGCATGGGCGAGAGTTCGGCCATGGTCTGGGTGCCGGAGGTCGCCGGGACCACGTGCAGCCCGCCCGGCGTGGTGGTGATCACCTCGGCCAGTTCGCGCTCGCCGGTGAGGACGTGGGCCAGGGTGTAGGGCGGGTTGATGCCGAGCATGACGTCGACGTTGGCCAGGCCGAGGTCGGCGTCCATGATCATGGCCTGACGTCCCTGCTTTACCAGTGCGGTGCCGAGGTTCACGGTGATGTTGGTCTTGCCGACGCCGCCCTTGCCGCTGGCCACGCAGATCACCCGCACCGGGCGCTGGCGCGCCATCTGTCGCAGGCCGCTGGCCTGGTCCTGACTGAAACCCTCCCACATCAGTTGGGCCCTCCGGTGCTGGAGAGAGAGGCGGTCTCGGTGCCGCCGGCCAGCGCCTCGACCCGCTCGGCGATGAGCTCCGGGGTGGCCGGGTAGATGTCCTCGGGCACGCGCTGACCGTCGGAGAAGAAGGCCAGCGGCAGGTGGCGCTCCATGATGGTGGAGAGGATGCCGCCGAGACTGGTGCACTCGTCCAGCTTGGTGAGCACGCAGCCGTCCAGTTCGGCGCCCTGGAAGGCGCCCACCACCTCGTCCAGGGTCGCCGCCTGGGTGTTGGCGGCCAGCACGGCGTAGGTCTGCACCGCCGGGGCACCGGCCACCAGGGTGCGGAACTGCTCGGCCAGGCGGCGGTCGCGCTGGCTCATGCCGGCGGTGTCGATGAGGACCAGGGAGCGATCGGCGAGATTGTCCAGGGTGGTCCGCAACTCGTTCTCGTCGTTGGCCACACGCACCGGGATCCCGAGGATCCGGGCGTAGGTCCGCAGCTGTTCGTGGGCGGCGATGCGGTAGCTGTCGGTGGTGACCAGGGCGACCTGGTCGTAGCCGTGGCGCAGGGCGTAGCGAGCCGCCAGCTTGGCCACCGTGGTCGTCTTGCCGACGCCGGTGGGACCGACCAGGGCCACCACCCCGCCCAGGCTCATGACGTCACGGCGCGGCGGCAGGACCGCCTCCTGGAGGGTGCGGCGCAGGGCCTCGCCGGTGGCGGTCAGATCCACCCGACGCTCGCCGCGATCGGGCTCCTCGCGCAGGAAGTCGGCGGCGGCGCTGCGCGCGGCCTCGGTCCGCCCGGCGGTGGGGCTGGTCCCCATGGCCTTGGCCGGCGGCGCGTCGGGATCGTTGAGGTCGTCCAGCAACCCCTGGAGGATGTCCAGCTCCTCGCGCACGGCGGTGAGCATGGCGCCCGAGGCGGCGCCGGTCCCGCCCTGCGACGGCCTCGATTCGCCGACCACGGCCGCCCGATCGAGCCGGGGAGGTTCTCCGGCCGCCGCCGGCCCTTCCGGGCCCGGCTCTGTCGATCCCTGTTCCGTCGGGCCCGGCGCAGCCGCCGGCTCTTCCGGCTCGGCCTCTTCCCAGTCCATGGTCTGCCACGGCGCCTTCGGCGGCATCTCGCGAGGCGCTTCTTCCGGGGCCCCCGCAGCCGTTTCGTCACCGATCGCCTGACTGGCCGAGCGGAAGGCCTCCCGGAAGCTCGGCTCCGCAGCGGACGGCGCCTCCGTCGTCGGCTCCGAAGGCGGTGTGGGCGCCGCGGCGGCCGGCGGCTGTTGCGGGCGGCGCGGACGCTGGTAGGTCAGGGCCTCGCCATCGTCACCGGCCTCGGTCTCCATGGCGGGGGCCGACGACGATACGCCGCCGGCCCCCGGGTCCGGGGTCGGCACGGTGTCGCCGTCGGCCACGTCGACGGCGGCCACCACCTCGACGCCGCCCTCCTGACGGGTGCTGGAGAGGATCACGGCATCGGGGCCGAGTTCTTCCTTCACCTGGCTCATGGCCTGGCGCATGTCGCTGGCAAAGATCCGGCGGATCCTCATCGGGCTGTCGCCTCCTCAATCACTGATTGTCGCCCCCCACGGTGGCGACCACGCGCAACTGCTTGTTGTCCGGAACCTCGTTGAACGACAGGACGTTGAGTCCGGGGATGGTGGGCCGCACGAAGCGCGCCACCAGCCCGCGGATCTGCGGCGAGACCAGCAGCACCGCCGGATCGCCGGCCAGTTCGCGCTCCTGGGTCTTTTCCGCCAGGGCGCTGTGCAGCGCCTCGGCCATGCCGGGCTCCAGGGTCATCTCCTGGCCGTTGGAGACCTGGGTGGACTGCTGCAGCAGCTGCTCCAGCTGGGGATCCAGGGTGATCACCGGCATCTCCTCGGCCATGCCGTTGATGTGCTGGAAGATCAAGCGACGCAGGGCGACGCGGACCTGCTCGGTGAGGGCGTCGGCGTCCTGCCCCTTGCCGCCCTGCTGCGACAGGGTCTCGGCGATGGTGCGGAAGTCGCGCACCGGCACGCCCTCGGCCAGCAGGTTCTTGAGCACCTGCAGGATGGCCCCCAGACCGACGGTATCCGGCGTGAGGCTCTCCACCAGCTTCGGCGCGGAGCTCTTGAGCTTGTCCAGCAGGCTCTGGACCTCCTCGTAGCCGATGAGCTCGTGGGCGTGCTCGCTCAGGATCTGGGAGAGGTGGGTGGCGACCACGGTGTTGGCGTCCACCACGGTATAGCCGAGCCCCAGGGCCTCTTCGCGCTGGTCCGGCTCGATCCAGGTGGCCGGCAGGCCGAAGGCCGGATCCTTGCCCTCGATCCCCTGGATCTCCCCGTGGACCTCGCCGGGGTTGATGGCCAGTTCGCGCTCCGGGTGGATGGAGGCCTCGCCCACGGTGACACCCATCAGGGTGACGCGGTAGTACGAAGGCGCCAGGTCCAGGTTGTCACGGATGTGCACCGGCGGGATGAGGAAGCCGAGGTCCTGGGAGAGCTTCTTGCGCACCCCCTTGATGCGGTCCATGAGCTGGCCACCCTGCTTGCGATCGACCATGGGGATGAGGCGATAGCCGACCTCGAGGCCGATGGTGTCCACCGGCACCACGTCGTCCCAGCCCACCTCGCGCTGCTCCGGCGAGGGCGGCGGCTCCGCCTCGGCGGCCTCAGCGGCGGCGCTCTCCACGGCGGCCTCGTCCTGCTGGCGCCGGTAGAGGGTCCAGGCGATGCCGGCGGTGACCGCGGCGAAGGCCAGGAACGGCACGTTGGGCATGCCGGGGATCATCCCCATGGTCCCGATGAGGCCGGCGGCCACCCACAGCGCGCGCGGGTTGCCGAACATCTGGTCGATGACCATGCCGCCCATGTCGCGCGGGGCCGAGACGCGGGTGACCATGATGCCGGCGGCGGTGGAGAGCAGCAGCGACGGGATCTGCGCCACCAGGCCGTCGCCGATGGTCAGCAGGGTGTAGTTGTGGACCGCGTCGCCCATGGCCATGCCGTGCTGGCCCATGCCCACGGCGAGGCCGCCGACGATGTTGATGGCGGTGATCAGGATCCCGGCGATGGCGTCGCCGCGCACGAACTTCGAGGCACCATCCATGGAGCCGTAGAACTCGGCCTCCTCGGCCACCGCCTCGCGGCGCTGCTTCGCCTCTTCCTGATCGATGATCCCGGCGTTGAGATCGGCGTCGATGGCCATCTGCTTGCCGGGCATGGCGTCGAGGGTGAAGCGGGCGCTCACCTCGGAGATGCGGCCGGCGCCCTTGGTCACCACCACGAAGTTGATGATGATCAGGATGACGAAGACCACCAGACCGACGGCGTAGTTGCCGCCGACGACGAATTCACCGAAAGCCTGGATGACCTGGCCGGCGGCGTCGGTGCCGGTGTGGCCCTCGAGCAGCACGATGCGGGTGGAGGCGACGTTCAGCGCCAGCCGCAACAGGGTCGCCACCAGCAGGATCGAGGGGAAGACGGAAAAGTCCATGGGCCGCATGGCGTAGATGGCCACCAGGACGATGACCAGCGACAGGGCGATGTTGAAGCTGAAGAAGAGGTCCAGCATCACCGGCGGCAACGGCAGGACCATCATCGACAGCAGGGCCAGCACCAGGACGGGGACGCCCAGGCCGCTCTGCACGAGCCGACGCACGCCGTCCAGCATTCCCGCCGCCCCTGTCTGTTCAGCCGCCATGCGGTTCTCCGTCGGTTTCCCGCCGCCGTAATGTCAATATCATGACGTGTCCGTCAACTCTTCGTCCATCTCTTTCGGTACCGGCAGGTTTTCCAGGTCCGGCATGTGCGCCGCGCGGACCCCGCCCTCGCGCAGGAAGTAGATGTAGGCCAGGATCTGCGCCACCGCCTGGAACAGGGCGCCGGGGATCTCCTGGTCCACTTCGGCGTGATTATACAAGGCGCGTGCCAAAGGGGGAGCCTCCAGCACCGGGATCTCGTGGGTATTGGCCACGCTGCGGATCTGGGTGGCCAGAAAATCGACACCCTTGGCCACCACGATGGGGGCCGGCATGGTCGCCTGGTCGTACTGCAGGGCCACGGCGTAGTGGGTCGGGTTGGTCACCACCACGTCAGCCTTCGGGACCTGCTCCATCATCCGCTTCTGCGCCATCTCCTGCTGCAACTGGCGGATGTGCTGCTTGAGCTGCGGGTCCCCCTCGCTCTGCTTGAACTCGTCCTTGACCTCCTGACGGGTCATGCGCAGCTGCCGCGTATGGTCCCAGAGCTGGAACGGCACATCGATGGAGGCGAAGACGATGAGCGACATGGCGATGATCAGGAAGGTCCAGGTCAGGATCTCGCCCATGTTGGCCAGGGCCGAGTCCACCTCCCCGCGCCCCAGGGTGAGGAAGGCCTCGTGGTTGTGGTAGAGCACCAGCAGGGCGACGGTCCCGATGATCAGGAACTTGCCCATGGCCTTGAAGAACTCGATGGCACCGCGGGCGCCGAAGATCCGCCCGAGCCCCTTGATGGGATCGAGCTTGCTCCACTTGAAGCCCATGGCCTCCAGGGAGAAGACCCAGCCGGACAGGGCGATGGGACCCAGGAAGGCGATGACCGCCATGACGATGAGGAACGGCGTAATGGTCAGGATCCCCTGGAGGACGGAGGCCAGGAATCGGTCGGCCATCTTCGTCTCGTCGAACATGGTCTCGCGGTCCATGACGAAGTTGTACTCGAGGATGTCCAGCAGCCCCTCGATGATCCCCGGACCGAAGAAGAGGAAGGCGCCGGCGGCCGCCATCATCATGGCCATGGTGGTGAGCTCGCGCGAGCGCGCCACCTGGCCCTTGTTGCGGGCGTCCTGGAGCCGTTTCGGTGTCGGATCTTCTGTCTTTTCCTGACCGTCGCTGTTCTCGGCCATGGCCTATCCTCCCGCCAGCATGGTGCGAATGGTCTCCAGTGCCTGCTGGAACAGGTTACCGACATGGGGCAGGAAGGTGTCAAAGGTGAGGATCATCACCCCGAAGCCGACGGTCATGGTCACCGGGAAACCGACGGCGAAGATATTGAGTTGCGGCGAGGCGCGCGTCATCACGCCGAAGGCCATGTTCACCACCAGCAGGGACGCCACCACCGGGATGGCCATGAGCACCGCGCCGGCGAACATGTAGCTGCCCCACTCCGCCACCAGCCGATACGCCTCGGTGGTCAGCCCCTCGAAGCCCACCGGGATGACGGTAAAGCTCTCCGCGAGCACCTCGATCATGATCAGGTGGCCGTTGAAGGCGAGGAAGATCAGCGTGCCGGAGAGCATGTAGATCTGCGAGACCATGGGCACCTGGGTGCCGGTCTGCGGGTCGACCATGGAGGCGAAGCCGAGGCCCATCTGCAGCGCCATGACCTGGCCGCCTATGACGATGGCCGAAAAGACCAGTTGCAGCACCAGCCCCATGGCCACCCCGATGAGGACCTGCTGCAGGGCCACCAGCAGCACCATGACGGAGGCCGGATCGTAGGTCGGCATGGGATCGAGGTTCGGTGCGATGACGATGGTGACCGCCAGCGCCAGGAGGATCCGGATCCGCAGCGGCACGTACGGGGTGCCGATGATGGGCGCGGCGAAGAACAGGGCACTGACGCGGATGAAGGGCCATATCAGGCTCCCCACCCAGGCCGTGATCTCCCCGCTCTCGATGACCATGGGCTAGCCGATGAGTCCGGGAATACTGTCGAAGAGTCGCTCGGTGTAGTTGAGGATCACCGAGAGCAGCCACGGCCCGGCGACGATCAGGACCAGCACGGTGACCAGCAGCTTGGGGATGAACGACAGCGTCATCTCGTTGATCTGCGTGGCCGCCTGGAACATGCTCACCAGCAGACCGACGAACAGTGCCGGCAGCAGCACCACCATCAGCATGATGAGGATGACCTCCAGGGCGCGCTGAAAGATGGTCATGACCAGATCGGGTGTCAAGGCACACCTCCCCTATCCGCCGGCATAGAAACTCGTGGCCAGGGTCGTGACGATGAGCGTCCAGCCGTCCACCAGGACGAAGAGCATGATCTTGAACGGCAGGGAGATGATCATCGGCGAGAGCATCATCATACCCATGGACATCAGGGTGGAGGCGACCACCAGGTCGATGATCAGGAACGGGATGAAGATGAGAAAGCCGATCTGGAAGGCCGTCTTCAGCTCGCTGGTGACAAAGGCCGGCACCAGGGTGAGGAACGGCACGTCGTCCGGGCCGTCCACCTCGCCCACGCCGGAGAGCTGCAGGAACAGCGCCAGATCGTTCTCGCGGGTCTGGCCCATCATGAAGGTGCGCAGCGGCTCCGAGGCGGCAACGATGGCCTCCTGGAAGCTCATCCCCTCCTCCAGGTAGGGCTGCAGCGCCGTGGTGTTTATCTCCTGGAACACCGGCATCATGATGAAAAACGTCAGGAACAGCGCCAGCCCCACCAGCGTCTGGTTGGATGGGGTGGTCGGCAGACCCAGCGCCTGGCGCAGGATGGCCAGCACGATGATGATCCGGGTGAAGGCGGTCATCATGATCAGCGCCGCCGGCAGGAAGGTCAGCGCCGTCATCAGCGCCAGGAGCTGGATGGAGAGGCCCCAGACCTGATCGCCGTCGTCGGTTTCGGTGATGGTGATGGCCTGGATCGCCTCCTGGCCGAAGGCGGCCCCGGCCGGCAGCAGCAGGCCGGCGATCACCAGCAGCAGGCGCAGCAGCAGACCGTGGCTTGCGTGGTGGCCCGCCCCGGCGGCGCGTTCGGCGCTCGGTAGTCGGTCTCCCCGACCCGAGGGACGCCGTGAATACATCCCTGTAGGCTCGACGGCCGCATCCCTGCGGCCGACGCCCTCGGGTCGGGGAGACCGACTACCGAGCGCCGAACGCGCCGCCGGGGCTGTTCTGCCATTCTGCCGCTGGTTCACCGCGACGTATCCTCGGTCGATCCCTGTTGGTGGCGGAAACGCTCGACAAAGCCGTGGAAACTGCGCGCGAAGGCGGTCTCGCCGCCACTCTCGTCGGGGGCCAACGGCTGCTCGAGGACGTGCAGGGTCTCCACCCGCCCCGGCGCCACCCCCACCAGCAGTTGCTGGTCACCGATCTCCACCAGCAGGATCCGCTCGCGCTGGCCCACGGAGACGCCGGACACCACCTTCACCCGGCCGTCGGAGCTCACCGACAGACCGGGGACCCGACGCACCAGCCAGGCCACCACGCCGATGATGAAGAGCACCACGAAGAGGCCGACCACGATCTCGGCCACCTGCCCGCCGGCGAAGGGCTCCACCAGCCGCTCCCCGGCCCCTTCCGAGGCGTGCAGGGGAGCCGCCGCGAACAGCAGCGCAAGACCGGCGGTGACGTTCTTCATTTGAGTTTCTTGATGCGTTCCTGGGCGCTGATGACGTCGGTGAGGCGGATGCCGAACTTCTCGTTCACCACCACCACTTCGCCGTGGGCAATGAGGGTCCCGTTGACCATGACGTCCAGCGGTTCGCCGGCGAAGCGGTCGAGTTCCACCACCGAGCCCTGGTTGAGCTGGAGCAGGTTGCGGATGTTGATCTGGGTCCGGCCGATCTCCATGGCGATGGTGACCGGGATGTCCATGATCATGTCCAGGTTCACCGCCGCGTTGCCGTCACCGCTCGGCGCCTCGTTGTCGAGGTTCGGCATCGCGGCGGGCTGGGCATCGCCCCCCTGGCCGCCCATGAGGTCGCTCATGCCGAAGTCGGTATCGCCGCCGCCCAGAGGATCATCATCCCCCCCCTGGTCATCGCCGCCGGCGGCCAGGTCCTCGAAACCCTCGGGCGGTTCGTCCACGGGATCCTCGGTGAGCTGCTCGGCCATGGCCGCCGCCCACGGGTCGTCCTCGTCGCCGCCGGAGGCCTCTTCACCGCCCCCCTCGTTGGTACCGTCTTCGGCCCCGCCGGCCCCCTCGTCGTCGCCGAGCAGGGCATCGATATCGAGGTCGTCGGTATCGGCGCCCTGGCCGCCGTTCTCGTTGTTCTGATCGTCCTCTGCCATACCACACTACCCCGTCGATGACTGTACTCTGGATGTTCGCGCCCGCCACCGGGAGCCGTCCTAGCGGGACGACCCACCCTGGGCCGGGCGCTCCACGAACTCGGTGATCTTCACCGCCCAATGGTCGTTGCTGTGGCCGTAGGTGCCGCGCATGATGGGCACGCCCTCGGCCCGCACGGTCACGTTCTCCGGCATCTCCACCGGGATGATGTCTCCCGGCTGCATGTTCATGATGTCCCGCAGGGTGACCTCGGTCTCCGCCACGGTGACGGTCATGCCCACATCCATGCCCTCGACCTCTTCGCGCATGGTCGACAGCCAGCGCTCGTCCATCTCCATGCGCTCGCTCTGGATGCCGGCGTCGAGCAGGTCGCGGATCGGCTCGAGCATGGCGTAGGGCATGGTGATGTGCAGATCGCCGCCGCCGCCGTCCATCTCCACGTGGAAGCTGCAGATGACCACGATCTCGGTGGGCGAGACGATGTTGGCGAACTGCGGGTTGACCTCGGAGTTGAGGTACTCGAATTCCAGCGACAGGATCGGCGCCCACGCCTCCTGCAGGTCCTTGAACGCCTGGCGCAGCAGGATCTGGATGATCCGCTGCTCGGTCTGGGTGAACTCGCGGCCCTCGATCGTGGTGTGGAAGCGGCCGCCGCCCCCGAAGAAGTT
>CAZGJO010000012.1:0-12410 GCA_964525685.1 uncultured Ectothiorhodospiraceae bacterium
CGCGATGTAGCCGAGGATCCGGCTGTTGCTGTCGATACGCAGCGGGAAGCCCCCCACCAGGTTGTCGCGGCTGCGCTGGAGCTCTTCCTCGCTGGGCCCCTCCTCGATGAAGCGCTCCAGCGTCTCGCGCAGCACCGCCTCGGCCTCCTCGGCCTGGTCGGCCCGCGTCTGCAGCCCCATGACGAACGGCCCCGGCCTGGCGCGCGGCTGGAAGTAGCTGTAGGCGCTGTAGGCGAGGCCGCGCTGCTCGCGCACCTCGTCCATGATCCGGGAGCCGAACCCGGAGCCGCCGAGGATGTGGTTGCCCACGAACAGCGCCCAGTAGTCGTCGTCGCCGCGCGCCATGCCCGGCTGACCGGCCAGCAGGTGGGTCTGTCCGGACGGGAAGTCGACATGCTCCAGCCGCTCCGCCTCCAGCGACGGGACCTCCGGCAGGGGCTCCGCCGCCTCGCCGCGCTCCAGACCCGAGGTGGCCCGCTCGGCCAGCGCCTCGGCCCGTTCGCGATCGACGTCGCCGACGATGGCCACCACCGCGTTGGCCGCCACGTAGTAGCGCTGGTGGAACGCCTTCAGCTGGTCGCGCTCCAGCGCCTCCACGGTTTCGATGCGGCCGCGGGTGGGATGGGCGTAGGGGTGGTCCCCGAACACCGTCTGGTGGAAGGTCTCGCCGGCGACCGTACCCGGGTCCTGCCGGCTCCGCTCGATGCCGACCAGGGTCCGGCGACGCTCGCGCTCGAAGGCGGACTCGGGGAAGGTCGGCCGCGCGAGGACATCGGTGAAGACTTCCATGGCCCCGTCGAGCACCGCGTCGCGGTTCAGGGAGCGCAGGGAGACACTGGCGGTATCCCGGCCGATGGAGACCGATAGGTCCGCCCCGACCGCCTCCAGCTCTTCGGCAATCGCCTCCTCGTCGCGCTCCCCCGCTCCACGCTCGAGCATCCGCCCGGTCAGTGCCGCGAGGCCGTGATGCTCGCCGTCGCGGGCGCTGCCGGCGTCCAGCGTGACGCGCAGATCGACCATGGGCAGCTCGGGCGCATGGACGTAGTAGACCCGGGCGCCGTTGTCGGTCTCCCAGTGTTCGATGGTCGGCTGGGCCAGGGCCACCAGGGGCAGACCCAGCCAGCCCGCCAGCAGCAGCGCGCTGCGCCACAATGGGTGTCGCCCGATCGGCTTAGTGAACGGCATCGCCCAGACCTCCTTCCTGGCTCGGCTGCTGCGGCATCGCCCCGTCTTCACCGGTGGGCTCGAGGATGCCGACGGTCAGGCCGTCGTCAGTGAAATAGCGTTCGGCCACGGCGCGAACGTCGTCGGCGGTGACCGCATCGATGCGATCGGTATAGGTGAGCACGACCTCCCAGCCGAGGCCGACGGTCTCCGCCAGCCCCAGTCGCATGGCCTGATAGAAGGTCGAGTCGCGCTGGTAGACCTCGTTGGCCACCACCCGGGCTTTGACCCGCTCCAGCTCGGCCTCGTCGATATCGCCCTCGGCCAGCGCCTTCGCCTCCTCGCGCAGCGCCTTCTCCACGGTCTCCACGTCGGTCTCCGAGGTCGGGGTGCCGGTGAGCAGGAAGAGGGTATCCAGCCGGTCGTAGAGGCCGTAGTGGGCCGCGGCGGAGCTGGCCACCTCCCCCGCGCGCACCAGTCGCCGCGGCAGCCGGGCGCTGTCGCCGCCGGCCAGCAGCCCGGCGGCCACCTCCAGGGCGTAGGCGTCGTCCGCCGACTCGGCGGTCTTCAACGACGGGACCTTGTAGCCGATGCGCACCTGCGGCACCCGGGCCGCCTCGCGCACGGTCACCCGGCGCGGACCCTGCTGTTCCGGCTCGCGCCGCGGCTTCACCTCGGGGTCGGGACCCGCCTCGATGGCGCCGAAGTGCGCCTCGGCCAGCTCGAAGACCTTCTCCGGCTCCACCGCGCCGACCACCACCAGCACGGCATTGCCGGGGTGGTAGAAGCGCTCGTACCAGGTCTCCAGATCGGCCACCACCATGTTCTCCAGGTCGTCCATCCAGCCGATCACCGGGATGCCGTAGGACGAGGCCTGCCACGCCACGGCGTTGAACGCCTCGCGCAGCTTCGCCCCCGGCTGGTCGTCGGTGCGCAGGCGGCGCTCCTCCTTGACCACCTCCATCTCCTTGCGGAACTCGGCCTCGTCCAGCAGCAGGTTGACCATGCGATCGGCCTCCAGCTCCAGGGCGATCTCCAGGCGATCGGCGGCCAGCTGTTCGAAGTAGGCCGTGTAATCGCGGCCGGTGAAGGCGTTCTCGCGACCGCCCTGCTCGCGGATGATGCGCGAGAACTCCCCGGGCCCGACCGCCTCGGTGCCTTTGAACATCATGTGTTCCAGGGCGTGGCTGATGCCGGTGATGCCGCCGTATTCGTAGCTGGACCCGACCGGATACCAGACCTGGCTGACCACCGTGGGGGCCCGCTCGTCGGTCTGCACCAGTATCTTCAGTCCGTTGTCCAGCTCCCGCTCGTGGACCTCCGCCGCGACCGGCAGGGCCAGCAGGCAGAGCAGTCCCGTCATGATCCAGCGCATGTCCCGATTCCTCTCTCGCGCCCGTCAGGGCGATTTATGCCGCCAGTGGGTAAGATGCTAGGATAGCGAGTCACATGGCCGGGGGGCAAAACATCCCGGCGTCCTGCGCTCGAACCTGTGGACCACGGATACCATGTTTGGTTTCAAGAAGAAGGCCGACCCGCCCGCCGAGGAGGCCGAAAACAAGCCCGGCCTCCTCGGCCGTCTGCGCGATCGGCTGTCGCGCACCCGCAGCGGCCTGGCCGACGGCCTGCTCGATCTGTTTCGCGGCCGCGAACTGGACGACGAGCTGCTGGAGGAACTGGAGACCCGTCTGCTCAGCGCCGATGTCGGCGTGGAGGCCACCCAGCGCGTCATTGACGATCTGACGCAGCGGGTCTCGCGCCGGGAGCTGGCCGACGGCGACGCCCTGCTCGCCGCCCTGCGCGAGGATCTGGCGGCCCTGCTGACACCGGTGGACGCCCCGCTGGTGCTGCCGGAGGAACGGACAGAGCCCTTCGTCATCCTGATGGTGGGCATCAACGGGGCCGGCAAGACCACCACCATCGGCAAGCTGGCCCAGCGCTACCAGCAGCAGGGGCTGTCGGTGGTTCTCGGCGCCGCCGACACCTTCCGCGCCGCCGCCGGCGAGCAGCTCGAGGCGTGGGGCGAGCGCACCGGCGTCCCGGTGATCCGCGGACCCGAGGGCAGCGATCCCGGTGCGGTGGCCCACGACGCGGTGCAGGCGGCGCGCTCCCGCGCGGCCGACGTGCTCATCATCGATACCGCCGGACGGCTGCACACCCAGTCCAACCTCATGGACGAGCTGGCCAAGGTGCGCCGGGTGATCGGCAAGCAGCTCCCCGACGCCCCCCACGAGGTCCTGCTGGTCCTCGACGGCGGAACCGGCCAGAACGCCCTGAACCAGGCGCGCCAGTTCCACGAGGCCCTGGGTGTCAGCGGGCTCGCCATCACCAAGCTCGACGGCACGGCCCGGGGCGGGGTGCTCTTTGCGCTGGCCTCGACCCACGGGATCCCCATCCGTTTCATCGGTGTCGGCGAATCGGCGGACGATCTGCGCCCCTTCGACGCCGAAGAATTCGTCGACGCCATCCTGGCCCCCTGAGGCGCGCCCGTGGCCCTGGTCGAACTCCACGCCCTCTACAAGCGCTACCCGGCCGGCTACGACGCCGTGCGCGCCATCAACCTGCAGCTCGAACGCGGTGAAATGGCCTTCCTCACCGGCCACTCCGGCGCCGGCAAGAGTACGCTGCTCAAGCTCATGGCGCTGATGGAGCGGCCGACCCAGGGGCAGCTCTACTTCGACGGCCGCAACGTCAGCCGCCTGGCCCGGCGGCGCATCCCCTTTCTGCGCCGCCGCATCGGCGTCATCTTCCAGGACCACCGTCTGCTCCACGACCGGGATGTCTTCACCAATGTCGCCATGCCGCTGATCATCGCCGGCTTCCGCCACCAGGACGTGGGCCGACGGGTGCGCGCCGCGCTGGACATGGTCGGGCTGCTGGGCAAGGAGAAGCGCAACCCGGTCACCCTCTCCGGCGGGGAGCAGCAGCGGGTCGGCATCGCCCGGGCGGTGGTGAACAAGCCCGACCTGCTGCTGGCCGACGAGCCCACCGGGAACCTGGATCCGGAGCTCTCCGCCGAGATCATGGGGCTGTTCGAGCAGTTCAACCACGTCGGGGTCACCACCTTCATCGCCAGCCACGACCTGGAGCTGGTGCGCCGCACCGGCCGGCGGGTCATCTCGCTGAGCGACGGCCTGCTGGTCGCCGACGAGCCCGAGGTGGCGGCATGAGCAGTCGCGAGGGCAGCCCGCGCGGGGCCTCGCGCGGCCTCCGTCGCGAACAGCTGGGGGGGAGGCTGGCCCAGCACCGCGCCACCGCTCGCGAGAGCCTGCTGCGCCTGCTGACGACCCCGCTGTCGAGCTTCTTCACCGCCGCGGTCATCGCCATCGCCCTGGCGCTGCCGGCGGCGCTGAGCTCGCTGGTCGACGCGGCGGAACGGCTGGCCGCCGGGTGGGGGGCCAGCGCCACCGAGATCGCCGTCTATCTCGACCCGGCGGCGGACGAATCCCGCGCCGAGGCGTTGGCGCACGAACTGAGCGAACACGCGAACGTGGCGGAGGTGGAGTTCATCCACCGCTCCGGGGCCATGGCGACCTTCCGCGACCGTTCCGGGCTCGGCGATGTCCTCGACACGCTGGAAGAGAACCCGCTGCCCCATACCCTGGTCCTGCGCCCCGCCGGGGACGATCCCGAGGCGCTGGAGGCGCTGCGCGCCGAGGCCGCCGAGCTCGACGATGTCGACCAGGCACGTCTGGATCGCGAGTGGCTGGAGCGCCTGCAGGCCATCCTCGAGCTGGGCCACCACGTGGTGGGGGTCCTCGCTGCGCTGCTCGCCCTCGGCGTCCTGCTGATCATCGGCAACACCATCCGGCTGGCCATCGAGAACCGGCGCGAGGAGATCACCATCATCCAGCTCATCGGCGCCACCGACGCCTTCGTCCGTCGGCCGTTCCTCTACACCGGGCTCTGGTTCGGCATCGCCGGCGGCCTGCTGGCCATCGTGCTGGTCAACGTCGCCCTGTGGGTCCTCCACACCCCCGCCCAGGAGCTGGCCGCGCTCTACGACAGCAGCTTCCACCTGGGCTGGATGGATCCGCGTGACGCCGGTCTGGTCCTGCTGGCTGGCGGCGGGCTCGGCCTCATCGGCGCCTGGTTCGAAGTCGGTCGCCACCTGCGCGCTACCGCGCCGCGCTGACCCCCGTCCCGGAAACCCTTTCCCGGGTCGGAGGAACTCTCACCCGACCTTGAACTCTATTAAAGCGGTTACTAGATTAAGTGAGGTGACAGGTATGCAGACAGGAGGACCAACCGGCATGACTCTCAACGCAATGCAGATCGGGATCCCCAGCAGCAGTCTGGAGGCCTACACCCGCGCGGTGAACGCCATCCCGGTGCTCAGTGCGGACGAAGAGCAGCGCCTGGCCCGGCAGTACCACGAGGAGAACGACCTGGAGGCAGCCCGGCAGCTGGTCATCTCCCATCTCCGGTTCGTGGTGCGCATCGCCCGGGGCTACAACGGCTACGGACTGCCCCAGGCCGACCTGATCCAGGAGGGCAACATCGGCCTGATGAAGGCGGTCAAGCGCTTCGATCCGAGCGTCGGCGTGCGACTGGTCTCCTTCGCGGTCCACTGGATCCGGGCGGAGATGCACGAGTACATCCTGCGCAACTGGCGCATCGTGAAGGTCGCCACCACCAAGGCGCAGCGCAAGCTCTTCTTCAACCTGCGCAACGCCAAGAAGCGCTTGGGCTGGTTCACCCGCGACGAGGTGGAGGATGTGGCCAACGACCTCGGGGTGAGCGCCGAGAACGTCCTGGAGATGGAGTCCCGGCTGGCCAATCGGGACACCGCCTTCGACGCCCCTTCCGACGACGACGAGGGTGAAGGTCCGCTGGCACCCGCCGCCTACCTCGAGGATGCCGGCGCCGACCCGGCCTGGTTGGTCGAGGCGGACCAGGACGAGAGCCGCCAGACCGAGCAGCTGCGCGACGCCCTGGCGGCGCTGGACGAGCGCAGTCGCGACATCGTCAGCCGTCGCTGGCTGCGGGAGCCGAAGGCGACCCTGCAGGAGCTGGCCGACGAGTACGGCGTCTCCGCCGAGCGCATCCGTCAGCTGGAAAAGGCGGCCATGAAGAAGCTGCGCGGCGGGCTCGGCACGCTGGCCGCCTGAGACGGCTCCCCGCCACGCGACCCACGCAGAAAGGCCGCGCCCCGGAACCCGGGAGCGCGGCCTTTCTGTTTCCACTGGTCGTACGCGGCGACCGTTCAGTTGAACCCCATCATCCGCCGAAGAGGACGACGGAGAAGAAGGAGAGATAGCTCAGGGCAACCAGCGCCCAAGTCACGACCAGCGGAAAGTTCTGGAAGGTAAACAGGTCTTTCATGGTGATAGCCTCCTTATCGTCAGTCCGCGTTCCGACTCTACCCCTGAAAAATGGTCGGAACGTTGACTGCAGTCAAGAGGCCCACCCGCCGAGGCGGCGGATCCGGCAGAACAGGCTTAGCCGAAGATGATGACCGACAGGAAGCTCAGCCAGGAGAAGGCGATGAGGGCGACGGTGAAGGTCATCGGAAGGTTGTCGAAGGTGAAAAGCTGCTTCATGACGGGCTCCCCATTTCTGTTTCTGTAATGTCTGAATCCACGGGTCTCGCCCGCGAGGTCGCGTTATCCTAGCGCCCCCTCCCGCCGTAATCAAGTCTTTCCGGCGTCCTGTTCCCCTCGCTCCTCGTCATCGTCCTCGCGCGGCTGGCGCACCGGTATCCGGGGATCGTCATCGTCCATGAGGATGCGGTGGGCCGGCCCCTCCAGATCCTCGAACTGGCCGTTCCGCACCGCCCAGGCAAACCCGTAGGCCGCCACGGCAATGACGGCCAGCCCCAGCGGTATCAGGAGATAGAGCATTTCCATACGGCACTCGTGCTCTCGCTTGCGACAATGTCCGCATGTTACGTCTTCTGTTCCGCATCTGCCAGATCCGTCCCGCTCGACGTGGTGGCGCGCGTGGACGGTGCGGGTGATGCCAGTCGCAGCGCATTGATCACCACGATCAGGGAGCTCAACGACATGCCCAGGGCCGCCAGCCAGGGGGTCAGGAGCCCCGCCGCGGCCACCGGCAGGGCGACGCCGTTGTAGCCCAGCGCCCAGACGATGTTCTGACGCACCACGCGGCGCGTCGCGCGCGCCTGGTCCACGGCGCGCGGCAGGGCCTCCAGCCGTTCGCTATGGAGGATCAGATCGGCAGTGGCATGCGCCAGGTCCGTGCCGCGCGCCATGGCCACGGAGACATGGGCCCCGGCCAGCACCGGGGCGTCATTGACGCCGTCGCCGACCATCGCCACCGTTTCCCCGTGCGCCTGCCGCTCGGCCACCGCCGACCACTTGGCCTCGGCATCCAGCTCCGACCGGTGGAAGTCGAGCCCCAGTTCCCGGGCGACCTCGCCACAGGCGGCCTCGGTATCACCGGAGAGCATCCCCACACGTATCCCTCGGGCCTGCAGCTCGGCCACGGCCGCCCGGGCATCGGGGCGCAGGGTATCCCCGAGCTCCAGCACGGCCGCGACGCCCTGTTCATCGGCCAGTAACACCGGTGTCATCCCGCGACTTCCCAGGCATGCCTCGGCTTCTTCCATGCCCGGCGCGGCGGCGCCGAACTCCGCCCGCATCCAGGCCGGACTGCCCAACCACCAGCGCCGGCCATCCACCAGGCCGGTGACGCCGCAGCTGGTCCGCGCCTCGATGTCCTCGGCCCGAACCCCCTGCCCTCCGTACCGGGCGATGGCCCGGGCCACGGGATGGTCGCTGCCGCTCTCCAGGGCGGCGGCAATGGCCGCAAGTCGCGCCTCGTCCCCGTCACGCAGAACATGGAAGGCATGCACCGTGAGTCCGCCGCGCGTCAGGGTCCCGGTCTTGTCGAAGATCACCGTGTCGGTGCCGGCCAGCCCCTCGAGAACATGCCCCCGCGTACTCAGCAGGCCGTCGCGCGTCATCGCCCCCACCGACGCGGTGATGGCCACGGGGGTGGCCAGGGCCAGGGCGCAGGGGCAGCTGGCGACCATCACCGCCACCGCGACCCAGAACCCCTTCTCCGGCCCCACCAGGACACCCCAGGCCGTCCCGGCCACGGCGGCGATGGCCAGTACCAGCACCACGAAGGTCCCGGTCCCGCGCTCGGCCAGCTCCGCCAGTCGCGGCTTCTCGCTCTGTGCCCGGTCCAGCAGCCGCTGGATCCCGGAGACCACGGTCTCGGCGCCCACGCTCTCCACCCGGAGGACCAGCGGGCTGGTGATGTTCACCGTGCCGCCGACCACCGTGTCGTCGACCCCTTTCTCCACCGGCATCGACTCGCCGGTGAGCAGGGCCTCGTCCACGTCGCTGGCCCCGTGTTCGACGCGCCCATCGGCCGGTACCGTCTCCCCGGGACTGACGCGGACGCGGTCGCCCGGGGCCAGTTCGCTCACCGCCACGCGCTCCTCGTCGCCCGCTTCGGTGAGGCGGGTCGCGATGTCGGGCAGCAGGCGCCCCACGGCCTCCACCGCCTGGCCCGCGCGCTGTCGCACCCCCATCTCCAGAAACTTGCTGGCGAGGATGAAGAAGACAAACATGGTCACCGATTCGAAGTAGACATCCCCGCTGTGGGTCACCGTGCCCCAGGCGCTGGCGACGTAGGTCGACCCCACCGCCACGGCGATGGGGACGTCCATGCCGGGACGCCTTCGACGCAGATCGCGCCAGGCCGAACGGAAGAAGGTCCAGCCGGAGTAGAAGACCACCGGCGTGGCGATGATCAGGCTCACCCAGCGGATGAAGTGCTCCATGTCGGCGTCCATGCCGTACTGCTCGCCGGCGTACAGTGCCACCGCCAGCATCATCACCTGCATCATTCCCAGTGCCGCGATGGCGAGGCGCCACAGGGCGCCGCGCCGCTCGCGACGGTAGACGGCATCCTGGCGCCCCGGATCGAAGGGATGGGCGCGATAGCCGATGGCGCTGATGGCCTGCAGGATGGTGGAGAGCTGGGTGCGACTGGCATCCCAGCGCACCTGGGCGCGGTGCGTGGAATAGTTCACCTGGAAGTCGAGCACGCCCTCGAGGCCGCGCACATGGCGCTCACTGAGCCAGACACAGGCGGCGCAGGTGATCCCCTCCAGGATCAGTGAGGCCTCGCGGACGTCGTCCTCGCGGACGTGGACAAAGGACTGCTGCAGGCTGTCCAGGTCGTAGAGTTCGAAATCCCGCAGGGATTCCGGGATCAGGGTGGCGGGATTCTCGGCCTTCTCCGTGCGGTGGCGATAGAAGTCCTCCAGGCCGTTATCCACGATGGCCTGTGCCACGGCCTCGCAGCCCGGACAGCACATCGCCCGCTCGGCGCCGTCGACGACCACACGGTGGTCACTGCCTGCGGGGACAGGCAGGCCACAGTGGAAACACTCGATGTCGTCGGTTCGCGGCTCGGGTTCAGCGGGGCTCGACGGTGGTTTCTGCATAGACCTGGTGCAACTCACCGTCGCGTTCGACCCGGAGGTCCAGCTCCCAGAGGCCGGGGTGTCTCAGTTCCACAGTGGTCTCGTAGAGCCCGGCGCCCACCGGATCCAGCTGGATGTCGATGTCTTCCAGCTCGCTGGCCGGGCGCATGAACTGGCCGCCGACATCGGCGCCGGTCACCGGATCGCCGTCGCGATCCACCACCTCGACCCGAAACTCGATCGCCTCGCCGACCACCGGCGTGCCGGTGAACCCCTGGCGCACCTGCCAGCCCCGCTCTTCCTGGGCGCGCACCTGCTCGAGATGGCGACGGTACTCATCGTCCTGCTCATGGTAGCGGCGGTCCACGGTCCCGGGGAAATCGGTAGAGACCACCGTGGCCCCGGAGCGGGGCTCCGGCAGGATCCATTCCGCCATCTGGTCGGGCATACCGTTGTTGGCGATGTGCACCAGTACCGACAGGATGCTGATCAGGCCGACAAAGAAGCCGATCAACACCAGCGGACCCCAGTGCAGGCGTACCGGCTTGCCGCTGGCCCGTTGCAGACCCACGATCGCCAGAACGAACCCGGCGATGCCGAAGATCGCCACGTGCATGGCGTAGATGTCCATCCCCGGCCAGTCTCTCACCGCGTAGGCGGTATAGACGATGACGAGGAAGAAGACCGAGGCCAGCGCTGCAACCCGCGAATCGGCGCCGCGCCAGAAGAGCAGACCGAACAGGGCAGCGAGGACCACCACGCCGCCGAACAGGGTCATCAGCATTTCATCCATTTTCTTCCCACCTCACTCTGATTCAGTTGTCCGGCACATAGAAGGTCGCCGCGCTCCGCCGCTCACCCAGCTCTTCGTCCCCGGTCTCCAGGACGAACTCGAAGGACGTCTGCCCCGGTCCGACCTTCTCCGGATCGACGCTGACCCGGGCCCGGAGCCGACTGGTTTCCTCCGGAGGCACTTCGATGGCGCCATAGCCACCCAGGTCCATCTCGGCCTCGGGCAGGCCCTCGACCCGGATCTCGTAGGTGAACGCGGTATTCGATTTGTTGGACACCCGCAGGTCGTACCGGTTCTGTATCTGGCCATCCGACAGAGTCACGGCCAGCGGCTGGCGCACCTGGCTGTTGAAGAACTCGATGGGGTCGCGTCCGATGATGCTCCAGACCAGCGCGATGGTCGCCACCAGGATGGCCACCGCGTAGCCGATGTTCTTGAACTTGAAGTAGTGCGTCTTGCCACCCTCCAGCTCCTCCTGGGAGGAGTAGCGGATCAGGCCACGGGGGAACCCCGCCGAATCCATGATGTTGTTACAGGCATCGATACACAGACCGCAGGAGATGCACTGGTACTGCAGGCCGTCGCGGATATCGATACCGGTCGGGCAGACCTGCACACAGAGTCCGCAGTCTATACAGTCTCCGTAGCCCGCAGCCTGGCGTTCCTCGCGCGTCTTCAGCCCCTTCTTCAGGGGATGGCGGCCCTTTTCGCCCTCGCCGCGTTTCTCGTCGTAGCCCACAATGAGCGTGTCACGGTCGAACATGGCGCTCTGGAACCGCGCGTAGGGGCACATGTAGGTACACACCTGCTCACGTGCCAACCCCGCCATGGTGTAGGTCGTGGCCGTCAGGATGCCGGTGGTCGCGTAGGCGGCGAAGGCCGCCTCGCCCTGCAGCATCTGCATCAACAGCGTTGGCGCATCGGCCCAGTAGAGCGTGAAGGTCACGCCGGAAATGAGGGCCAGCAATAGCCAGCTGGCATGTGTCGCCACGTACTTGGTGATCTTCTCGGCCGTCCACGGGCCGTTGTACAGCCGCAGTCGACGTGGACGGTCCCCCTGGATGAAGCGTTCGATGTACATGAACGCGTCGGTCCACAGGGTCTGGAAACAGAAATACCCGCAGAAGACACGACCGAGTACCCCGGTCACGAAGAACAGCAACCAGGCAAAGATGATCAGAAAGCCGGCCAGCCAGAAGATGTCCTGGGCGAAGACCGTCAGGTCGAAGATGTAGAAAGTACGCCCGGGGATGTCGAACAGCACGGCCTGGTCAGGGCCCGTCTCCCGCTCCCAGCGGACCCAGGGCAGCAGAAAGAACACGGCATAGGCCAGCAGAAGCATCCCGAGCTTGAAACGACGGAATGGGCCCTTGACCGCACGCGGATGGATGGGAATGCGCTTCTGGTAGCCACCTTCACTCGAAGTGTTGTCGGCCATCGCTGTTCTCCTTGCCACAAACGAGAGACGGGGACTCGATCCTACACCGGATCAGAGCCCCCGTCTCCCGTACATACTGATTATCGAATATTGGGCCGCCCGTCCGTGGCCGATGCCTGTCTATCCGCTACAGAGAACCGCCCAGGTCACGCACGTAGAGGGTCAGCATGCGAATCTCCTCTTCGGAGAGACGCTCACCGAAGGCCGGCATCTCGCGCTGGAAGCCGTCGGCGGTGTTCACGCCCCTGCGCACCACCTGCTCGATCTCCTCCAGCTTGCCCTCGATGGTGTCCCGGCCGTGCACATCCGGGATGGACCAGATCTCGGTGGTCAGGTTGGGCGCACCCAGAGCCTGCTGGCCGGTCCCGCCCTCGCCGTGACAGGCGAAGCAGCCTCCGACGCTGCCGTTGAAGATCTCGTCACCCTCGGCCGCGGCCGCCTCGTCCACGTCGTGGCCGGAGAGGCTCAGGACATAGGAGGACACCTGATGGATCTCCTCGTCGGAGAGGGTGTCATCGAACGCCTGCATGAAACCGGCCCGGCCATTGCGCAGGGTGGTCTCGATGGTCTCGTAGTCACCGCCCCAGTACCACTCGCCGTCCACCAGGTTC